>NZ_JBRFPI010000512.1:0-2554 GCF_053579595.1 Cellvibrio sp. | reverse complement strand
TAGGCTATTTACCGCAAGAGGCATCGATTTTCCGCAAGCTGACTGTCGCCGATAACATCATGGCAATCCTGGAAACGCGCAAAGATCTGGATCGAACCCAGCGCCAGGAAAAGCTCGAATCGTTGCTTAATGAATTCCATATCACCCACATTCGCGACAGCCTGGGGATGGCACTTTCAGGCGGTGAACGCCGCCGGGTAGAAATCGCCCGTGCGCTGGCCACCGACCCTAAATTTATCCTTCTCGATGAGCCCTTTGCCGGTGTTGACCCTATTTCAGTCAACGACATCAAAGAAATTGTGCGCCATCTTAAAGACCGTGGTATCGGCGTGCTGATAACCGACCACAACGTGCGGGAAACGCTCGATATCTGTGAGACCGCCTATATCGTTAGCGAAGGGCACATTATTGCCGAGGGCGATGCCGAAACCGTACTCAGCAACAGCAAGGTACGCGAAGTCTATTTAGGCGAGCATTTCCGGCTGTAAAGATGGCTAAACCCGTCACCTCCGGTGTTACCAACCGCCCGTCAGCAACACCTTAGGCAACACACAAACAACTTGACAAGTAACATTATTTGATCATTAGGCATAAAGCTTGCTTAAGCTTATTGCTTGCGCGCCAAACCCTGACTAAACTCCACCTATCTGATGTTTTCCATCCTGCGTTATAAGGGTTTGTCGTTCACATAATGAAGCAATCTCTCCAACTCAAACTCGGTCAGCAGCTGACCATGACTCCGCAATTGCAACAGGCCATCCGCCTCTTGCAATTATCGACGTTAGACCTGCAGCAAGAAATACAGGAAGCGCTTGAATCCAACCCCATGCTGGAAGTGGAAGAAAGCTTCGATAGTCCCAGCAGCACCAATGATTACGAAGGGAGCGAACTGGATAAAGCGGATTACACCCGCCAATTGGAGATAGCCGCTGAAGCTGGCACTGACCACGGCACCGACTTTACCGCGAGCGAAAATTTCTCCTCCAGCACAGCCGACAACTACAGCGAAACCAATAGCTATTCCGAAGGCGGTGAAAGCTTCGGTGAAGGTGAAAGTGAAAGTTTTGGCGATAGCGATGTATACGGCGAAGGTGATGGCTTTAGTGCTGACAGCGGCGACTGGAGCGATTCCATCCCCAGCGACCTCCCGGTCGATACCAGTTGGGATGATGTTTACCAATCGTCCTCCAGCAGCAGCTCCAGCAACTACGACAACGAAGACAATGATTTTGAAAGTCGCCGCGCCGCAACTGATTCGCTCTATGACCATTTGATGTGGCAGTTAAACCTGACGCCCATGTCGGATCGCGACCGCGTACTGGCGATGGCAATTATCGATGCGGTGGAACCGAGCGGCATGCTGTCCATCACCATCGAAGAAATTTTTGAAGGTATGCGCGGCGATTTTGAAGAACTGGAACTCGACGAAGTTGAAGCAGTGCAGCACCGCTTGCAACAATTCGACCCTTGCGGTGTATGCAGTCAAAATCTATCTGAATGCCTGTTAGTGCAACTACAGCAATTTGATCCGAAAACACCGTTTTTGGAATCGGCAAAATTAATTGCCAAGCAATATTTGCCAGTGCTCGGCAGCCGCGATTATCGCCAGCTGATGCGCCGCACCAAATTGAAAGAAGCTGAATTAAGCCAGGCAGTGGCATTAATCCAAAGTTTGAATCCCCGCCCGGGGGATATGATCGCCAACGGCGATACCGAATATGTCGTACCTGATGTATTCGTTGAAAAGCGTGATGGCCGCTGGATAGTGGAACTCAATCCGGATATTGCGCCGCGCCTGCGCATCAATTCCGACTACGCCTCCATGGTGAAACGCGCCGACTCCAGCACCGACAACACCTTCCTTAAAGATAATTTGCAGGAAGCGCGCTGGTTCTTGAAAAGTTTGCAGAGCCGCAATGAAACCCTGCTGAAAGTGGCGAGTTGTATTGTGGAAAAACAGCGCGGCTTTTTGGATTACGGCCCCGAGGCGATGAAACCCCTGGTGCTACACGATATCGCCGAAATTGTGGAGATGCACGAATCTACAATTTCACGTGTGACCACACAAAAATACATGCATACCCCGCAGGGTATTTTTGAACTGAAATATTTTTTCTCCAGCCATGTCAGCACCGACAGCGGCGGCGAATGTTCATCAACTGCGATTCGCGCAATCATCAAAAAATTGGTGAGCGCCGAGAACCCGAAAAAACCGCTCAGCGATAGCAAGATTACCGATCTGCTAGCCGAGCAGGGGATTCAAGTGGCGCGCCGCACCATCGCCAAATACCGTGAATCACTCAATATTCCACCGTCGAATGAACGCAAAACTATTTAGCTATTTAATTGTATTAGTTGTAGTACCAATAAAGTTCGGATCAAAAAAATTCATGGATGTAATGCGAGGTTGTGCCAGCCGCAACCGTTTTGTTTCTAGCGAGAGGAAGTATCTATGCAAATAAATATCAGCGGTCGCCATGTAGAAGTTACCGATTCCATGAGAGAGTATGTAACCAGCAAAGTAGAACGTTTAACGCACCACCACGACCGCATC
>NZ_JBRFPI010000511.1:0-2555 GCF_053579595.1 Cellvibrio sp. | reverse complement strand
GCGCGCCAATAACTGTTTAAAGCGCTGCATCATTTTTAAATGATCATCATCAACGATATTTTGCATTGCCCGGCTGATAGAGGCCTCGACATCAATTGCGGGATAAACTCCCTGCTCCGCCAAACGCCGCGATAACACCACGTGGCCATCAAGAATCGCTCGCGCCGAGTCAGCAATTGGGTCTTGCAAGTCACCGCCTTCCGTTAGCACTGTGTAGAAGGCCGTAATTGAACCTGCACCTTCAGCCGCATTACCAGCGCGTTCTACTAACTGCGGAATTTTGGCAAACACCGATGGCGGATAACCTTTAGTCGCCGGAGGCTCTCCAATTGCCAGCGCAATTTCACGCTGGGCTTGGGCAAAGCGTGTTAGTGAATCCATTAACAAAAGCACGTTTAATCCCTGGTCGCGATAATATTCAGCGATGCGGCTGGACAACTGCGATGCACGCAACCGCATTAAAGGAGCATCGTCGGCGGGTGATGCAACCACAACCGCGCGGCGCAAACCTTCCTCACCGAGGATGTGATCAATAAATTCTTTTACTTCACGGCCACGCTCGCCTACTAACCCCACAACAACTACGTCGGCTGTGGTAAAGCGGGTCATCATCCCCAAGAGCACACTTTTACCCACACCTGAACCGGCCATTAAACCCAGACGCTGGCCGCGCCCAACGGTAATCAATGCATTGATTGCACGCACACCTACATCCAGCGGCTCGCTAATTGGGTGACGCTGCAAGGGATTAATTTCGTGCGGAGTGAAATCGAGGAATTCATCGCCAACGAGTGGGCCTTTACCATCCAACGGTTGGCCGATGCCATTCACAACACGGCCTAATAAATGCGGGCCAACCCGCATCCCCATTTGGGTGGCAATAGGTACAACCCGCGCGCCTGGCTGCAGGCCTTCAACGCGTTTAATCGGCATTAAAAAAACTTTATCGCCAGAAAAACCAACCACTTCCGCTTCAATCCGGCGGTTATCGCTATTGATAATTTCACACTGGCGACCAACCGACACATTCAAACCCACTGCTTCCAGAGTCAATCCGACTGAGCGGGTAATACGCCCTTCTGCCTGCGGTTCCACCACAACTAATTTACGCGGTGCGTAAGTGCGCAAACGAGAACCAATAGACTGACGTTCCGACATGCTTACACCTCATCCTGTTGATCAGGTTTCAAGTCAGATTTTTTTTCACTTTCTTTCTCGTTCCCCAGCTCCGCTTTATCCAACATATTTCCGTGAGCAAACGAATCATCACCTTCGTCATCGTCTCTGTCTCCACTTGCCAACTGCTTGGAAATAAATTGTTCCAATACGGTTTGCAAACGTGCCGATACAGAAAAGTCCACACGGCTTTCCGGCGTTTCTATGCGGCAACCGCCGGGCAATAACTCCCCATCACCAAAAAAACTCCAGGCCAATTGCTGTTCTGCAGCATAGGTTTCAACAGCGGCGAGATCGTCAGGATTTAAACAGACACGGATGTTTTTACTGCCGATCGGCAATGCATCTACCGCATTTTTAACCAGGCCGACAATATGGGAGGAATCCGTCAGTAATTCGCGCTGAACCACACTTTGGGTGAGCGTGCAAATCACATCCAATAATAGATGTTCTACATCGGTATCTTGTGCGCTAATGGGCTCGAGCAATGCATTGGCCAATTTTTGAAAACGCTGCTGCTCGGCAACCAGCTGCGCGCGCATTTCCATTAGTCCCTGCTGACGCCCGGCTTCATATCCCTCGGCATTGCCTTTAGTAAAACCTTCCTTATGCCCCTGCTCAAAACCGTCTTTTTCTGCCGTGTCAAAAATCGCCTGCATCTCCTCGGCGGTCATGCCTAATTGTGGTGGCGCTTCCGGCTCGGGGATTTCAACGGTTTCAATCGTTTCTTTTTCGCGGCGCAACAACCGTTCACGTCGTTCACGCGCTTCTTTTTCTGCCGACGACAAAATTTTGCCGTGTTCCGTAATCGGAGGAATTACCCAAGTCGTGGCATTTTCAACCACTTCAGCGGGAATACGATTTAGCAAACTGTTATCCGACATGGACGCTCTATCTCAATTTGGATACCCGCGTTCGCGGGTATGACGAGCAATGTACTTCTATGATGAGAAATGTACTGCTATGACGAGAAATGTATTTTTCAACGACCCCGTACTTAAACCATTTGGTCGCCACCGCCGCCCAACATAATTTCGCCTGCATCGGCCATACGGCGCGCGGTAATAAGGATTTCTTTTTGCGCGGCTTCCACATCGGCCAAACGCATTGGTGGTTTGGTTTCCAGATCGTCGCGCAACAATTCGGCGGCGCGCTTGGACATATTTTTGAAGATTTTTTCTTTGAGTTCGTCGTCTGCACCTTTGAGTGCAACGACCAATACATCGGAGGAGACCTCGCGCAACAATGCCTGGATACCGCGATCGTCCACCTCTTTGAGGTTTTCAAATACAAACATAAGATCCTGGATTTGGTTGCCCATATCCTCGTCGATTTCCTTGATGCCTTCCATTAATTCCGCTTCGATTGAACCATCCAGG
>NZ_JBRFPI010000510.1:0-2569 GCF_053579595.1 Cellvibrio sp. | reverse complement strand
GTCACTGGCGACGCCGAATTTGATGCACTCACAGCGGTTGATGGTTTGAAAGCCGCCTATGAGCGCGGTGAGAACGACGAATTTGTTAAAGCCACTGTGATCTGTGCGGAAGACGAAGAAGTCGCCACTATTAATGATGGCGACTCGGTAATATTCATGAACTTCCGCCCTGATCGCGCACGCGAAATTACCAATGCGCTGATCGAAGAAAACTTTACCGGTTTTGAACGCGAAATGAATCCGGAAATCGCGCACTTTGTACAAACTACCGAATACGCGTCCAGCATCAATGCACCTATCGCATTTCCACCGGAAGATTTAACCAATTCATTCGGCGATTACATTTCGCAACTCGGCAAAACCCAATTGCGTATCGCAGAAACTGAAAAGTACGCGCACGTGACTTTCTTTTTCAACAGTGGCAATGAAGTAGTTTATCCCGGTGAAGATCGTATTTTGGTTCCATCTCCACAAGTCGCTACCTACGATTTACAACCGGAAATGAACGCGCCGATTGTGACTGACAAATTAGTTGAAGCGATTGAGTCGGGCAAATACGACGCAATCATTTGCAACTACGCCAACTGCGATATGGTGGGCCACTCCGGCATTATGGAAGCAGCGATTAAAGCCGTTGAAGCAGTGGATATTTGTGTGGGGCGCGTATTGGCAGCGGTAGAAAAAGTGGGGGGAGAAGCCCTAATTACTGCTGACCACGGCAATGTGGAAGAAATGTTCGACGAAGAAACCGGCCAGCCACACACCCAGCATTCCACCTTGCCGGTGCCATTTATTTTCTGCAGCTCACGCAAAGGCACTATTGCTCCGGGCGGTTCACTCGCTGATGTTGCACCCACTATGTTGCATTTGATGGGTATCCCTCAGCCCGCGGAAATGACCGGCAGAAATTTAATTACGCTCGGTTAATTCTCGTCGAGGTGGAGCTCTGGCTCTACCTCGACTACCGTTCCCGATCAATGGCCTATTCAGATAATTGAAAAACATGAAGCGTTTTTTTGTATTTCCCAAAACTATTACGCTTAACAGTCTACTCTGTGCGGCCCTTTTTTTTGCAGGTCATGCCTACGCCGATGAAAAGGCCGAAATGGCAAAATTGCAAAAAGAAATTGAAGCGCTGCAAAAAGAATTAAAGCAAGTGCAAGGCACTCGCTCGGATTTACAAAGAAATCTGGAAAAATCCGAGACCCAAATTAATGAGTTGCAAAAAAAAGCCAGCGACATTAATAAACAGCTCAATGAACAAAATAAAGAGCTGGATAAATTAAAAAACCAACAGACACAAATCGCTGAACAGATCCGTGCGGCGCATAAGCTTGGTGAGCAGAGTGAAGTCAAGGTGTTGTTGAATCAGGAATCGCCCGACCAGTTGTCGCGCATCATGAAATACCACAGTTACTTTATGGAAGCGCACACGACCAAAATGCAAACCTATCTGGATACCATCACCCGTATTGATGCGCTCACACCAGAGATAGAAAAAAAAACACTTGAGTTAGGCGTTATGCAAACTGAGTTGGACGCCCAGCGCGCGCAACTCAAAACCATCCATGGCGAGCGCCAGCAGGCGCTTGCCAAAGTGAACAGCCAACTCAAAAACAAAAGTCAGGAACTCAAGCAGCTCAGTGAAGATCGCCGTCGCCTACAAGCTTTGCTGGAACGCGTGGCCAAAAGTGTCGCCACCACTGGAGCAATCAACTCCCCCGGTTATGTGCCTTTACCCAAGGGTGGCGAAAAATTCTCGCTGCGCAAAGGCCGCTTGCCCTGGCCAACCCAGGGCAGCATGATCCATCGTTTCGGCAGCGCACGCATTGCGGGTCAGATGAGCTGGAGCGGTGCTTATATCTCTGCACCTATGGGCAGTTCCGTTATTGCAGTTCATCATGGCCGCGTGGTGTTTGCCGATTATTTTGGTGGCCATGGTTTGCTGGTGATTGTGGATCACGGTGAAGGTTATTTAAGCCTCTACGCACACAATCAAAATTTATTGAAAAAAGCCGGTGAACCTGTGCACGCAGGCGAGGCCATCGCCACTGTGGGCAACTCGGGCGGCCAGGCAAGTGCCGGGCTCTATTTTGAAATTCGCCACAACGGTAAACCTATAGATCCGGGCGGCTGGTTAGCGCGCGGTTAAACGCGCGCGCAGCTCAGGAATTATTTTTGGTAACACCTGTCATTTTTTTATGGTTTAGCTTAGTGTGCGCCCGCTAGGCCGCGCTCTCCGCGGCTCGGGTTTACTGTTTATCTTTCAGCTGTTGCGGTCATCGGAGACGCTATGTTTCGCGCTGCTTTTACATTCCGGCTTAGAGCACCTGTTTTCACCCGGCTAGCCGGCCCAGGCATACTGCTCAGCCTGTTTATATCGCCCGTCTTTTTAGCTGCCTCCGTCCTGGCCGACGACAAACCCGCGGCTACCGAAACTGGCCTATTGCCTCTGGAAGAGCTGCGCACCTTTACCCGTGTTTATGACCATGTTCGCAATGGTTACGTCGATGAAATTGATGATGCCAAGCTGCTCGAGTATGCCATCAAAGGCATGATCTCAGAGCAC
>NZ_JBRFPI010000509.1:0-2588 GCF_053579595.1 Cellvibrio sp. | reverse complement strand
GGCAATGCCTGCAGGTTATCTATCTTCCAATCCCAATACTCCTTGGGTGGCGGGTCCTGCGACCAATGATAATTATTTTCGGGTTAAGGAATTATTTTCTAGCGCTTATCTGAATAATCTTCAGGTTAAGTTTACTCGTGTTATTTGTGGTAACCCACAGCTGCACCCAGTAAAAAATCAACTAGTACCTGTGGCTTATATTCAGGGGCAAAAATATTTCACCATTATTCCAAAGCAAAATGACAATTCTGAAAATAACTCTGCATGGGTTAATGGTGTTCAGGTAACCCCAACCAACTCCCAGCCAACAAATGCTGTAGTAACCAACTGGAATTTCACTGTTCCGTCTGCTGGTAACTACGATGTTTACGTCCATTGGGTCTCGAATAAAAATCAGGTTGCCAATATCGCTTATGCGGTAGATGGGCAAGCCCTCAAATCAGCCTCATTAGATCAAAATATTAATGCGGGTATTTGGACCAAACTGATTAAAAACACCCAATACGCTGCCGGCGAGCACAGCATTAAAGTTTCTGTAGATGCCAATGGTAATTATGTTGTCGATGGCGTCAGGGCTGAAAAAACGGCTCAATAATTTCTTCTTGTAAACTCTCTCACTCTACGTTTTTGTCGCTTTCCACCAGGAGAGCGTTATCTATAAATATGGAATAGCGTATGAAAATATACAAAATTACTGCACTTTGCCTTTTATTTGTTTCACCTCTACTGAAAGCGCAAGAGCAGTTTTATTCTACTGTTGATGTGACTGCGAATGTTCTTGAAATTGCCTCCGATAAAAAATTGGGAGCCACCTTAAATGGTGGGGCTTCAATTATTACAGGACTTAGGGGTTCGCGAGCAAGTGGGAGTAGTTGGTCGACTTCAAGTTCTGGATATTATTGGGAAATTTTCTGGGTAAAATTAAATAAAACGGTTAATTGTGCAGGGGAAAATATTAGTGATTTCATTTTACTACCTGTAGCTGTCGAGGCTATCGAAAGTAATTATGCAGCTAGCAATCCTTCTACGCCTTGGGTGGCTGTTCCAAGTCCTGATGATATTTATCCAAGTGTAAAAAATTTATTTTATAGTGCCTTTACTGGTGGTCTTCAGGTAAAAATTACACGGGTCATTTGTGGCAATCCTCAATTACATCCCATTAAGAACCAGCTGGTACCTGTTGCTTATATTCAGGGCCAAAGGTATTTCACCGTTGTCCCCAATTTATCGGGTAGCACTTCAAATAACTCAGCTTGGGTGAATGGAGTTCAAGTTACGCCAGCTAATGCTCAACCAACCAACGCGGTTGTAACCCATTGGAATTTCACCATTCCAAACACTGGGAATTACGATGTGTATGTGCATTGGGTATCTAATAAAAACCAAGTCGCCAATATTTCCTATGCAGTGAATGGACAGGCTTTGAAATCAGTCGTGCTGGATCAAAATATCAATGCGGGTATTTGGACCAAGCTCATTAAAAATACGCAATATTCAGCCGGTGAGCAAAGTATAAAAATCTCTGTTGATGCTAATGCCAATTATGTTGTTGATGGCGTAAGAGCTGAGAAAACTGCGCAATAGACGCGGTCACTCTGATTTGTTATTGGCAGGTTTGTCGTTTACAAATTCTTTGTATTTGTATGCGCATAAAATGTGTAATTATTTTTTTCGTTATCATAATTTCTAAATGGAACCGTTATGAAACTCCAGCATGATGCAACCGGATCAAATAAAAATAGTTATTTGAAGCTGAAAGTTAATAAATTTTTTGTTGCTATAGCCATTTTTGTTTCATCTGCAACTGGTTGGGCCCAAACCTCACCTCAAGTCAGTTTGTATTTTGAACCCCAGCAGGTCGTTACTGGGGAGTCGACATACCTTCGCCTTGTGACAAGCCCAGCAGCCTCATGCCGCGACAGTGACGGTTCCTCAATTACGCTGGATCAGTTCGGTGCAGCCAATATTAAATATGATGCGGTGAATGAAAAAATTTCCGTACAGGTTATTTGTACCAATGTCTACGGCAGTACCGAAAAATCAGCGTATTTGCGTGTAGATGGCAGATCTATATTAGATGAACAGATTGCGGAGGCCGCTTCCGGTCAAAATAGTTCAAATGGCGGAACGCCAGACAGCGGATTTAGTTTCAGTAGCTTTTGGAATAGCTCCTTTTTTGATTCGATAATTGCGTTTTTCAACAATTTATTTTCGAGCGAAAGCACATCACAACATGCAACAGAACCTTCGGCATTTGCCGGTGTGACACCAACTACTTATGACCTGACAGTAGATCGCCTGGGTGCCGCCGTTTATAGTCTTCCCATTTCAGTTCCCAATGGTATCGGCGGTGTAAAGCCAAATATTACCGCTGTTTACAACAGTCAATCACCCAATGGTTTATTGGGTAAAGGTGGTTCTCTCGGAGGTTTGAGTGCAATCAAACGCTGCGCGCAAACCTTAGTGCGCGATGGCGTAAATAAAGCCATTAGCTGGACGGTGGAGGATCGTTTCTGTATCGATACCCAACGTCTGATGTTGGTTGCCGGTACACAAGGCGAAGCGGAAAGCCAATACAAAACTGAAAT
>NZ_JBRFPI010000508.1:0-2594 GCF_053579595.1 Cellvibrio sp. | reverse complement strand
GCGGTAAATAAAAATCCACAATTTCCGGAAATTGCTTTTGCAAAATAGATACAAACACTTCATTCAGTGCAACGCCGAGAATCGCGGGTTCATCTGGTGGACGTCCGGTATAAGTGCTGTGATAAATCGGATCGCGGCGATGGGTAATTCGCTCGACGGTAAATACCGGAAATTTATCCAGTTCATTATAGTATCCAGTGTGGTCGCGAAACGGCCCTTCGGGCGCAAGATCGTTTGGCGCTATGTAGCCCTCCAAAATAAACTCAGCCGATGCAGGCACTTGTAAATCGTTACCGATACATTTCACTACTTCGGTTTTATCGCCGCGCAATAATCCGGCAAAACCGTATTCAGACAGTGTATCGGGCACCGGCGTTACCGCACCGAGAATCGTTGCTGGATCAGCGCCAAGTGCGACTGCAACGGGGTAATTTTTACCAGGGTTTTGAATTTGGAATTCACGAAAATCCAACGCACCACCACGATGGGAAAGCCAGCGCATAATCAGCCGGTTTTTACCGATTTTTTGCATGCGATAAATGCCGAGATTCTGCCGCTCTTTGTGCGGCCCTCGGGTAACAACGAGCGGCCAGGTCACCAATGGGCCAGCATCACCTGGCCAGCAAGTTTGAATCGGAAGCAAATCCAAATTGACCGCATCACCCTCTAACACCACGTCCTGACATTGCGCCTTGCTCAGCACTTTCGGAGCTAAATTTAAAACCTGTTTGAACAGCGGCAATTTATCCCATGCATCTTTAAAACCTTTCGGCGGCTCTGGCTCTTTTAAAAACGCGAGCAGCTTGCCCACTTCGCGCAGCGCCGTTACTGACTCCTGCCCCATGCCCAAGGCCACACGCTCGGTAGTACCAAACAAGTTGGCGAGCACAGGAATCGCATAGCCTTTGGGATTTTCAAACAATAATGCGGGCCCACCTGCGCGCAGGGTGCGATCGCAAATTTCGGTCATTTCAAGGTGGGGATCAATTTCCTGTTTGATGCGCTTTAATAAACCGCGTGTTTCAAGCAGGGCGATAAAATCGCGCAGGTCTTTGTATTTCATTTTTATAAAAACCCAAGTAACTAATTTAAAAAGCACCAAAAAAGAAAACCCGTATCGATCACAGCTACGGGATTTTAAATTTCCCGCATTACGCTGTGCTCCATACGGGCTACAAGCTCTTTCACATCTCCCTTAGAAAAGGAGAATAGAAGGTATTACTTGCGTTTCATCGACATAAAGAATTCGTCGTTGGTTTTGAAGTCTTTGAGCTTGTCGAGCAAGAATTCAGTTGCGGCTACATCTTCCATATCGTTTAGCAAACGACGCAAAATCCATGCACGCTGCAACTCATCTTCACGCATCAACAATTCTTCGCGGCGAGTACCTGAACGGCGCACATTAATCGCAGGATAAATACGCTTTTCAGCAATTTTGCGATCAAGATGCAATTCAAGGTTACCTGTACCTTTAAATTCTTCGTAAATTACTTCGTCCATTTTGGAGCCGGTATCAACGAGTGCGGTAGCGATAATACTCAAGCTGCCACCCTCTTCAATATTACGTGCGGCACCAAAGAAACGCTTGGGGCGCTCAAGCGCGTGAGCATCCACACCACCAGTCAACACTTTACCGGATGAAGGAATCACAGTGTTATAAGCGCGCGCCAAACGGGTGATGGAGTCGAGCAGAATCACCACATCTTTTTTGTGCTCAACTAAACGCTTGGCTTTCTCGATCACCATATCGGCCACTTGTACGTGACGTGCTGGCGGCTCATCGAAAGTAGATGCAACCACTTCTCCGCGCACCGAGCGCTGCATTTCAGTTACTTCTTCCGGGCGTTCATCAATCAACAATACAATCAGATGACACTCGGGATTGTTGCGCGTAATGGCCTGCGCAATATTTTGCATCATGATGGTTTTACCGGCTTTTGGCGGCGCTACGATCAAACCACGCTGGCCTTTACCGATGGGGGCAATTAAATCGATGATACGACCGGTGAGATCTTCAGTAGAACCGTTACCGGCTTCGAGTGGCAGGCGGACATTGGGGAACAACGGTGTGAGGTTTTCAAACAGGATTTTGTTGCGAGAGCTTTCGGGTTTATCAAAGTTAATATCATTAACTTTTAGCAGTGCAAAATAACGCTCACCTTCTTTTGGTGGGCGAATCTTACCGGAGATAGTATCGCCTGTGCGCAAATTGAAACGGCGGATCTGACTGGGTGAAACATAAATATCATCAGGGCCTGCAAGATAAGAACTGTCGGCTGAACGCAAAAATCCGAATCCATCCACCAAAATTTCCAGCACACCGTCGCCATAAATATCTTCTCCGCCTTTTGCGTGGCGTTTGAGGATATTAAAAATAATGTCCTGTTTGCGCGAGCGGGCGATATTTTCCAAACCCATTTCATGGGCGATATCAATTAATTCTTCAATCGGTTTCTTTTTAAGGTCGGTGAGATTCATAGGAGAGACTTTATGGATGGATGTGAGTTATTGCAGATTATTCGCCGAATGTCACTCTTGTGAAAGCAAAGCGTTGACATTAACACGTTGACATTAATCTTTTGAATTAACCTGTT
>NZ_JBRFPI010000507.1:0-2604 GCF_053579595.1 Cellvibrio sp. | reverse complement strand
GTGGGAGCTCAAAGCCTGCTTGTAAACGGTACCCAAGACCCGGCTCCCCATAGGCAGGAACTCCAGTCACTGAAAGGTCGTTGATATAACGGTATATCGAGCGCACAGACACCTGCAGCTGTTCGGCAAGTTTGGCTGCAGAGACGGGTTGCTGGCGACGAATTAAATTCACCAGCTGAAATAGACGATCCGCTTTACGCAACGAAAGCTCCTTTTAGAAAAGTGCACCATCTCTTGATGGCGCTTGTTTCCGCAGATGGACAAATCTATAATGATAAATAATATCAAATGCATCTTAATGCTACATGTGAATTTATCACACTTAAAATTCGTTGACTGGGGGGTCTCACAACAAATGGCTTTAACTAATAACCGCCTTTTACAAACAAAACTCGCATTAATCATCACCAGCCTATCCATCAGCAGTCTAGCGCAGACCGATGTTGAAGAGCTGGTGGTTACCGCTACACGCACCAATCGCACCATTTCATCTATTCCAAATACAGTCAAACTAATAGATCGTGATGCAATTGAACAACAGCTCGCCGTTAGTTCAAGCCTTCTGGATAGTTTGAGTTTTTCAGTACCGAGTCTCACGCCCAGTCGTCAGAAAATGACTACGACGGGCGTCACTCTGCGCGGCAGAACACCGCTCTATATGGTAGACAGCATTCCCCAATCCACTCCGCTGCGTAATGGTGAGCGCAGTGGTTTCACTATCGATTCGGAATTCGTGGAGCGGGTAGAGGTTCTCTACGGTGCTAATGCGATTCAGGGTGTAGGGGCTACTGGAGGGGTAATTAATTATGTGACTATCAGCGCGCCCCGCAACGGTAATCTTCTGCAGCGCGTTGGCGTCGAATTGGAAAGCGATAATTTTGAAAGTGATGGTTTGCATTATCGTACTACTGGCCTTCTCGGCAAAAAATCCGGCGCGGCCGATGTTGTGATCGGAGCCACCTTTGATGCACAGGATTTATATTACGACGGTTATGGTAACCCTGTGGGTGCAGACACAACCCAAGGCGACACCATGGATAGCAAAACTAAAAACGTGTTCGGTAAATTCGGCTACGACTTTAGTGATGAGCGCCGCCTTGAAGTCACCGGAAATTATTTTAAATTAGCGGGCGATGGGGATTATGTTGGCATTGCCGGTAATATTGAAAATGGTATTCCCGCCACATCAACCGAAGGCACGCCACCAGCCGAGCCAACCTATAACGAAGCCAGCAATATCGCCGTCACCTTTACTGAAAAAAATCTTTACGGCGGTAACCTCAATACACAGGCATTTTATTATGATTTTTATGCCCTCTACGGTGCCGGGATTTTCGCTGCATTACAGGATGCTGCGATTGCTCCGATTGGAACACTGGTAGAGCAATCTGCGTTGGACTCAGAAAAATTTGGCGCAAAACTCACATACAGCAAAGAAGATTCTCTCTGGTCAGGGTTACAGTTGGTGGCCGGTCTGGACTACTTGCAAGACAAAACCTTGCAGGAGTTAGCGCAAACCGGGCGAGTGTGGGTACCGGAAATGATCTATCGTGGCTGGGCTGGCCTGTTACAGCTGGAGCAATCGCTAGTGAACGATAAACTGCGTATTTCTGCGGGAGCACGCAGTGAACATGTTGAATTGGATGTGCCGGATTTCACTACAATCGCCAGTGCCAAATCCACATTTGTCAGCGGCGGTACACCCAGTTTTGAGAAAACACTGGGCAACTTCGGGCTGGTTTATGACCTAAGCGAGCAAGTTACATTGTTTTCCTCTTACACCCAAGGCTTCACTATGCCTGATGCCGGTTTAATTTTGCGTGCGGTAAATACGCCTAATCAGACCGTGGATTCGTTAGTGGATCTACAGCCAGTGGTCGCCGATAACATTGAAACTGGCGTTAACTACAAAATTGCTGGTTTTGCTTTGGATGCCAGTTACTTTTGGTCTGATTCGGATTTGGGATCGAGAATCCAGGTGGTCAATGGTGCAGGCCAAATTCGCCGCGAAAAAACTGAGATAGAAGGCTGGGAAATTACTACCAGTTATCAATTTTCATCCGGACTAAAAATTGGTACCGCGTATAGCAACCTTGATGGCCGCTACGACTCCGACGCCGATGGCCGAGTGGATAAAGATTTGGATGGCCGTAATATTGCCGCCAACCGTTGGAATAGTTTTGTAGAGGGTTCGCTTACACAACAATTCGATGCACGCTTGCAATATTCAAAATTATTGGATCGCGATTTTGATGGTGGTTTGCCACAACATAATTTCGAGGGTTACGACTTGGTAGATCTCATCATGATTTACGATACTTTATCAGCAGGTAAATTAACGCTCGGTATCCAGAACGTGTTCGCTGAAGAGTATATCACTTACTTTTCACAATCTTACCCGGCCACCACTGATGACAATTATGTGTCGGGGCGTGGACGGGTAATAACACTTGGCTGGAAAATGGATTTATAACCGCACACTAGTGCGAGTTAATACCTGAGACGGGTGAGCCTTCAGCGCTAGCACTACCCAGCAGTAGCATTACTACTGCTGGGATTTATGAAGAGCAGAGCCTCTCATTAACTGATAAACCACCGGCAATA
>NZ_JBRFPI010000506.1:0-2623 GCF_053579595.1 Cellvibrio sp. | reverse complement strand
GCGCCGTAGCACTAGCTGAAGCAGTTGCTGGCAGCGAAAAAGATTTTGCTAAATCCTTTGCTAAACAATTTGGCGATATAGGTTTAATCACTACGCTAATTTTGGGCGCTGTGTTTTTTACGATGTTGTTGGTGGCAGGCAATACCATGGCGCAATCTTTCCGCGAGCGCATTCCGGAATTGGCGATTCTAAAAACGCTTGGATTTTCTGATCAAGCAGTGATGATCATGGTGTTGGCAGAAGCCATAGTGATTTCATTAATTGGCGGCTTGGCTGGATTATTTTTAGCGAAATTTTTTATCAGCGGTGCCGCTGAATCCTTGGCGGCCACATTGCCTGGATTAAATTTATCAACCACCATGATGTTGTTCGGTGTTGGCCTGATGTTCTTGTTTGGTTTGCTCACCGGCATTATTCCCGCGCTGCAAGGCTTGCAGCTCAACATAGTTGCAGCACTGCGGAGGCGTTAATCATGTTTAATTCAATCGCGCAAATTATGGTTATTACGCTGATGAATCTGCGTAATTTGCCTCAGCGTTTAGGTACTTCATCGGTTGCCGTATTTGGCGTGGCCTGTGTGGTGGGGGTGTTTATCGGAGTGCTTTCTATGGCGAGCGGTTTTCAACGCACCATGGTCAGTGCCGGTGCGGAGGATGTATTAATTATGATGCGCGCCGGTGCAACTTCCGAAATGAGCAGCGGCATGGGTTATGACCAAACACAATTGATTGCCAATTTACCCGGTATCGCCAAACTCGATGGTAAGCCCTTGAGTTCGCCGGAATTATTTGTAATTGTCGATATTCCCATGCGCACCAAAGATGCGAATGCGAACGCACCATTGCGCGGGGTAGAGCCCATGGCATTTGAAGTGCGCAACTCATTTAAAATTATTGAAGGGCGCAATTTTGAGCCAGGCAAAAATGAATTAATTGTGGGGCGCGGCGCGCAGCAACAATTTGCCAATTTGGCTGTAGGCTCAGTGGTTAAATTTGGCCAAACGGAATGGACAGTTGTGGGAGCATTTGAATCTGGCGGTGGATTGGCAGAATCAGAATTGTGGTGTGATGCCAAAATTTTGCAAAATGCCTATCGCCGTGGCAATAGCTATCAAATCGTGCGCGTCAAACTCGACGATAAAAAATCCATGGATACTGTTAAAGAAGCTATTGCTGCTGATCCAAAATTTAATCTCGATGTAAAACGTGAGACGGATTATCTCGCCGAGCAATCGGAACCCTTGAGTAAATTTATTAAAATGGTCGGTTATCCGCTCGCATTCCTGATGGCGCTGGGTGCAATCTTTGGAGCGGTCAATACCATGTACACCTCGGTTGCCAATCGCACCCGCGAAATTGCCACCTTGCGCGCAATCGGTTTTGGCGCAACCCCGGTTGCTATTTCAACCCTGGTGGAGTCGCTGGTACTGGCGGTTATCGGCGGCGTGATTGGTTCGGTCATTGTGTATTTTATCTTTAATGGCTACACCGTATCGACCCTCAATTTCGCCAGTTTTAGCCAGGTGGTATTTGATTTCGCGGTCACGCCCGATCTACTGGTGCAAGGTGTTATTTTTGCAACGGTAATAGGTTTTATCGGAGGTTTTTTTCCCGCCATTCGCGCTGCGCGCTTGCCTGTGGCCACGGCGTTGCGGGAGGTATAGCTCTTTAGGGTATAAAAACCGCTACATATCCAGCGGTTTTTCTTGATGTTTCTTGTAATGATGAATGATAAAAATGTTACGAAATGATTTAATTTGATCAGACATTGATATGGTTTTGTTGGTGTAATTTGCCTGTTTTTTCTATACAGGAAATATCTATTCATTTATATTTTACTGTGTAGGTTGATTTGGGTGCTGTCACGGACGAATCAAAAGCTACAGGACTATTTCGCAAAAATGCAGCACAAAGGAGTTTAATTATGAGGTTTTCCCTTTTATTGATTGTCGGAATTTTTTTTGCCGGTTGTAGTTCGCAGCCGGTTAATAAAAATATTGCTGTTAATACGATTGATAAATCAGAGTTGGGTTACATCGAAACAGAAAAAATTGATAAGTTTGTAGTTAAAAACGCCCAGCAACTTAAGCAGTTTGATAAAGTAATATTATTTGCAACGCAATTTGATAAATTAAAACTGGCAGAGGAAGCAGATAAAAAACTCGTGCGCAACTGGAATGACTCAACATGGAAAGAAATGGATGCTATCTGCCAACAGCTGGATGATTTTGCCCAAAAAATATTTCGTGAAGAGGGTGAGTTTGTACCGGTAAAACAAGGCGGCGATGATGTGTTGGCAATCCAATTCACATTGGTCAATTTTATGCCTTATTCGCAGCGCTACAAAGATGCAGGTATGGATACTGTAGGCGCTCAATCGAATAATTCAGGCATAGGTTTGGTTACGATACGCGGTATCTTGGCCAACGCAAAGTCAGGTGAGTTAGTAGCTGTTATTGAAGACACAATGGAAGTGAACTCGCGTACTGCCAGCATGGGCAATTTGGCGAATGTTTACGACGAGCAAGGCCGGTACGCTGACGCCGAACCGCTCTTCAAACGGTCTCTCGCGATTCGGCAAAAGGCCCTCGGTCCCAATCACCCCGACGTCGCGAGATTGCTCA
>NZ_JBRFPI010000505.1:0-2625 GCF_053579595.1 Cellvibrio sp. | reverse complement strand
GAGCAATGAATTAATCAGTGCAAATTTAAAAGTCCTTAAGGATTTGGTGTAACACATGCAGGTCGCAAGTATCCCTGTGCGTTCTGCACCACTGCAACAAGAATGTCGAGCAGAGTTAATTGCAATTGCTGATTGGTGGGCTGCACATACAGTCGATCATGAGCAGGGTGGTTTTTACGGCGAAATTGATGCGCAGAATCAGCCGGTCAAAAATGCGAGCAAGGGAATTATTTTAAATGCGCGCATTTTGTGGTTCTTTAGCGAAGTTGCGCAGGAAGTGGATAACCCCGTTTATCGCACCTGCGCGACGCGCGCCTACGATTATGTGATGGCGCACTTTTTCGATAACGAACAGGGCGGCGTTTACTGGGAGTTAAACGCGGCTGGCGTGCCCATCAATACCAAAAAACAAGTTTATGCGCAGGCCTTTACGATTTATGCGCTCTGCGCTTACTACCAGCTCACGCGCGACGAACAAGTGCTGGCGCGTGCGCTGGAATGTTTTGCATTGGTTGAGCAATATGCAATTGATCACAAACATGAAGGTTACCTCGAAGCCTTTACGCGCGAGTGGGGCGTGATTGCCGATTTGCGCCTCAGCGAAAAAGATTTGAATTATCCCAAATCGCAAAATACCCATCTGCATATTTTGGAAGCCTATACCACGCTGTATCAGGCACATCCCGCAGCGGAAATAAAAGCTGCGCTCAAATACAATATCCAGATGTTTGATAAGTACATGATCGATAAAAATACGCATCATCTGCGTATGTTTATGGATCTGGAGTGGAATGATTTCTCTCCCGGTTATACCTATGGCCATGATATTGAAGCCAGTTGGTTAATTGCCAAAGCGCTGGAGTCACTCGGTGATGATGCGTACACCGCTGAGTTAACACCGACGCTGATCAAGATCGCGCAGGTCACAGTTAATGAGGCTATTGGTGAGCAGGGGCAAGTAATCGATTCATTTGATTTTGCTACCCGCAGCACCAACCTGGATACTGTCTGGTGGGTGCAGGCGGAAGCGCTGGTTGGTTTTCTGTATGCCTATGCCACTACCGGTGAGGAGCAGTTTTACCGCGCAGCAGAAAATTGTTGGCAGTTTATTAAAACCTATCAAATCGACCATGAACACGGCGAGTGGTATTGGTTATCCAGCTTGGATAAATCGGCTTCTGATTCCTTCTATAAGGTGGGCTTTTGGAAGTGCCCTTACCACAATGGTCGCGCGATGATGGAAGCAATTCGCTATCTGCAAAAAAGTGTTTGATCTGATTATTCTTCTCAGCGGAAATACATAATGAATAAATACAATCGATTTTCAATTCCTGTTTTTGTAAGGTCTGTGTTTTTAATTGTTTGCCTATTGGTGTTGGGCGCGTGCAACACCAAGCCTGCCACATCTGCTGCGCCCGTTGCGGACAGTTTTGTCAAAGTATCCGGCGTTCAGTTTCAAAAAAATGGTAAGCCCTATTACATCGCAGGTACCAATATGTGGTACGCCGCTTATTTGGGTTCTCCCGGTAAGGTGGGTGATCGTGCACGCCTGGCCAAAGAGTTGGACACACTCAAGGCAATGGGCGTAAACAATTTGCGGGTGCTGGCCGTATCGGAAAAAAGTGATATCAACTCATCGGTAAAACCTGCCACCACTAACGGCTTTGGCAATTACGATGAAAGCCTGTTGCAAGGTCTGGATTATTTATTGGTGGAATTGGCCAAGCGCGATATGACCGTGGTGTTGTATTTCAATAATTTCTGGCAATGGTCGGGCGGTATGACGCAATACATGAGCTGGATCGACGGCCAACCAGTACAAGACCCGAATGTCACTAATGAATGGGAAGCATTTATGGCGAAGTCTGCCAGCTTTTACCAAAGTGAAAAGGCTCAGCAGGAATATCGTAAAACCATTAGAAAAATTATTACCCGTATCAACACAGTAAATGGCAAAGCTTATGTGGATGACGCGACCATCATGTCCTGGCAATTGGCCAATGAACCGCGTCCGGGCAATTCCAAAACTACTGCAAGAGAAAAACAAATTTATATTGATTGGATCAATGGGGTTACCGCTTACATCAAAAGTCTCGATCCGCATCATTTGGTTAGCACCGGTAGTGAAGGCCTGATGGGTTCTGTTAACGATGCAAAATTATTTGCCGATGCGCACAGTTCAGTAAATGTCGATTATCTGACTTACCATATGTGGATCAGAAACTGGGGCTGGTTTGATAAAACCAAACCCGCTGAAACCTGGGATGCCGGTTGGGCAAAAGGTAAAGATTATTTGAATTCACATATCGATGCCGCCAAAGCGATAAATAAACCTATCGTATTGGAAGAGTTTGGTTTGGATCGCGATATGGGTTCATACGATATTAAAGCGACCACCCAATACCGCGATAAATTTTATCAGCAAGTGTTCGATGTGCTGTTGCCGCGCATGCAAAACGGTGAGCCAATTGCAGGATACAATTTTTGGGCCTGGAATGGCGCAGGGCGTACTACGCGCAGTAATTATTGGTGGCAGGAAGGCGATGACCTGAATGGCGACCCACCGCAAGAACAGCAAGGCATGTATGGTGTGTTCGATACAGATACATCAACCATTGCGATCAT
>NZ_JBRFPI010000504.1:0-2671 GCF_053579595.1 Cellvibrio sp. | reverse complement strand
CTCCATATTCCATACGCCCGGCTTTTTCCATTTGCCTTCCAGAATCATTTTTGCGCCAATCATTGCTGGCACACCGGTAGTGTAAGAAATCGCCTGGGATTTTACTTCGCGGTAGCACTCCTGATGGTCGCAGACATTGTAAACAAACATAGCCACAGGCTTACCATCTTTAATACCTTGCGCAAAACAACCTATACAGGTTTTGCCTTTGGTTAAAGGACCAAGGCTTGCAGGGTCAGGCAGCAATGCTTTTAAAAATTGCAGCGGGACTATTTCGCGACCTTCAAACATCACCGGCTCAATGCCCGTCATGCCGACATTGCCCAGGACCTCCAAATGTTTTAAATAATTATCTGAAAAGGTCATCCAGAAACGCGCGCGTTTAATTTCGGGAAAATGTTTAACCAGCGATTCAAGTTCTTCGTGGTACATCATGTAGATTTTTTTAGGACCAATTTCCGCCGGAAAATCAAACACGCGATTAATGCTGAGCGGTGCAGTTTCAACCCAATTACCATTTTCCCAATAGCGACCATTGGCTGTAACTTCGCGGATATTGATTTCCGGATTGAAATTGGTCGCAAACGGCAAGCCGTGATCGCCGGCATTGCAATCGATAATATCCAGATAATGAATTTCATCGAAGTAATGTTTTTTCAAATAAGCGGTGTAAACGTTTGTTACACCCGGATCAAAACCGGAACCGAGCAGCGCTGTTAAACCCGCATCTTTAAATTTGTCCTGATACGCCCACTGCCAGGAGTATTCGAATTTGGCAGTATCCAATGGTTCGTAGTTGGCGGTATCAAGGTAATCCACACCGGTCTCCAAACAGGCATCCATAATCGTCAGGTCTTGATACGGTAATGCCACGTTGATGACCAAATCCGGCTTTTCAGCCTTAATCAGAGCAACCAGTTGCGGTACATTATCCGCATCTACCTGTGCTGTTTTAATGGGGCGATTTAACTGCGCTGCAATTGTTTTGCATTTGGATTCGGTGCGACTTGCCAATACTATTTCTGAAAACACCTCGGGTAACTGCGCGCATTTATGTACAACAACACCACTTACACCACCTGCGCCGATAATTAACACTTTTGCCATTGACACTAACTCCAAACCATTACTTCAATTATTTTTCAAAATAGGTATAACCGCGCAACCCCTCTGAATAAGCGGCGAGCATTAATTGGCGATCTGCCAGGGTGATAACACCATCGCGCACTGCGTTTTCTGCAGTTTGACGGAATTGTTCGTAAAGTGCGTCGGGATTATATTCCACGTAAGTCAATACATCGGCAATACTATCGCCGTGCAACTCATGTACAAAATCAATACTACTATCAGGATTTATACGCACGCTGGCGACATTCGTATCGCCAAATAGATTGTGCAAATCACCCAAGGTTTCTTGATAAGCCCCCACCAGAAATACGCCAATATAATATTCCTCTCCATGCTTTATCGGGTGCAGCGCGAGCGTGGTAGATTCCCCTTCAGGGTTAGCAAATTTTTGCAGCTTTCCGTCACAATCACAGGTTAAATCAGCAATAATAGCCTGGCGTGTTGGTTCTTCATTTAAGCGATGAATTGGCATCACTGGAAATATCTGCCCGATTGCCCACGAATCCGGCAGTGATTGGAACACACTGAAATTGCCATAATAGATATCAGCCAACAGCTGCGGCAAACTCTCTAATTCAACAGGGATACGTTTTAGTTGAGGCAAGAACGACGCGATTTTTTGCAAACCCGCCCAATAAATATTTTCACCTAGTACGCGATACCGCAGGCTAATACCACCTGAATTAAATAAATCGCGAACCTTATCGCGATAGTAAATGACATCGTTATAAGACTCTTGCAGGTTAGCGATTGAAATTACCTTTAGCGTGTGCCACAAATTGGCGATCATCTCGTGGCAATTTTCTGGCAGCTCTGCAGGCAATGCTGTGGGTTCAAAATGAGTGACATCCAGAATATTAAACAGCAGTACTGCAGTGTGTGCGACAGTTGCACGACCTGACTCGGTAACAATCGTTGGATGCGCTATGCCTTGGGCATCCAAACTTTCCTGAATTGCCTCAACGACATCGATACAATATTCTTGCACCGAATAATTGCGACTGTGGCCATTAGTACTGCAAGTACCGTCGTAATCAATTGCCAAACCACCGCCCAAATCCAGATAACCGAGCGGTGCGCCCTCGCCCACCAATTCAATGTAATAGCGACAGGCTTCCAATACACCCGTACGGATACTACGAATATTGGGAATTTGCGAACCCAAATGAAAATGCAGCAATTGAAAACAATGCAATAAATTGGCATCGCGCAAAGTATCTATGACGGTTACTAATTCATTGGTATTTAAACCAAATAAACTGCGGTCACCGCTGTCCGCACTCCAGTGGCCCTCCACTTTGGTAGAGAGCTTTAACCGAACACCAATTAAAGGTTCTATACCAAGTGCGCGGCTGCGCTCAATCACAAATTGCAATTCAGTCAGTGTTTCCAATACAAAGAAACATTTAAAACCTAATTTACGTGCTTGCAAACCAAGCGAAATAAATTCGGCATCTTTGTAGGCGTTGGAAATTATTATACTTTGAGGATTGGTAATGGTGGGCAGAGCAATCATTAATTGGGCTTTGGTGCGCGCTTCAAG
>NZ_JBRFPI010000503.1:0-2695 GCF_053579595.1 Cellvibrio sp. | reverse complement strand
GCGGAATGCACTACGTGCTTCCGCCGTTTTTATATTTGGCATTAATTGGGCGAATTATTATGAAAGAAATAAACTGTCCCCCGCATGGGTGGGCCGACAATAACATTTCCACCTTCATCGATGCATCTAGACTGAATGAATATGCAACATTTGCAAACAAGTCCATTTATATAGCTAAAATCACAAAAATTGATAAAGTCTTTCGTCTGGCGTGCGAGCTGCTCAGTTCTACTGAAAAGGATTTAATTAACATTTTTTTGCTGCGTGCACATTCAAATTATTTGGCTTCATGCCGTCTTTCCTGGAGTGGGCAACATCCGGAATCCTTCGCATTATTAAGATCTTGTTTGGAGCACTCTTTATACGCTGTTTATTTTTTTAAATATCCACACCTCCAGGAAACTTGGGGTAGGCGGCATGATAATGAAGCTGCAAAAAAGGCTGTCAAAAAACAGCTAAAAATTACAGATATGATCGCTCTTGCAGAAGGAATCAATAAGACTAGAGGTAAAGAGGCCAAGGCTCTATACGAATTGACGATTGATATGGGGGCGCATCCTAATTTGTTTTCTATAATCCAGACCGTTCGCCTTTCCGAGTGTAGAAATGATGTGGATTATTTGAGCTCAAATCAAGATGCTCTAGATTACTCTCTGGGAGTTTCGATTCGGGTTGGGGTTTGCGTTCTATCATTATTTGAACTCATTTATAGTAGCCGTTTTTCAATTATGGGTCTGAGTGATATCTTGCTGGAGTTGAGGCTCGAGGTGAATGCCTAAGTATTACATTGCCGGTAGAATGGTTTTTAATTTAGAGTGTTATTTTAATGAATAAGAAAACGATTGCAGGCTATAGAATCAGTACCAATAAATCCGATCTGGATTTTAATGTTATCCACTCATTTATTTCAAACACCTACTGGGCAAAAGGAATACCTGCTGAAACAATGCAAAAAGCAATTGATCATGCGATGTGTTTCGGCGTATTCACTGACCAAAACGAGCAAGTTGGTTTTGCTCGGGTGATCACTGATACCGCAACCTTCGCCTATCTTTCAGATGTATTTATTCTGGATTCCCATCGGGGCAAGGGTTTGAGTAAGTGGTTAGTGGAAGAAATTGTTGCTCACCCAGATCTGCAAAATCTACGGCGGTTTGTATTGGTAACCAAGGATGCTCACGGCTTATATGAGCAATTCGGGTTCGACGCTATTTCTCATTCTGACGATTACATGGAAAAGTGGGTTCCCAATATTTATCAGCGCTGAGTTGAAACGTGGTTAACGAAATCAGATTTATTGCCTAACACGGAGACGTTTTTATATGAGCGATACAATTCTTGGTTTGGATGGCAAACCGCGCTGCAAATGGTGTGCGGCAGCGCCTGAGTTTTTTGAGTATCACGATAAAGAATGGGGCTTTCCTGTAGCGGATGATGTGCGTTTATTTGAAAAGCTTTGTCTTGAAGGTTTTCAGTCGGGCTTAAGCTGGCGCACTATTCTCGCCAAGCGTGAAAACTTTCGCACTGCATTTTCCCGGTTTGATTTCCATAAAATCGCCAAGTTTACCGAGCGCGATATTAATCGCTTATTGCAAGATGAAGGTATTGTTCGCCACCGCGGAAAAATTGAGGCGGTGATTAATAACGCCAAGTGTTTGCAAGAACTGATTAAACGCGAAGGTTCATTTGCCGCATTTATCTGGCGTTACGAACCAAAGGCAGATGAGTTGGCAATACCACAAACTGCGTCCACATCCAATGTGTCGGTAGCCTTATCAAAAGAGTTAAAGAAACAAGGTTGGAAGTTTGTCGGGCCGACAACGGTGTATGCATTTATGCAGGCCATGGGACTGATTAATGACCATCATCAGGATTGTGTAACGCGAACCAAGGTTGAGCAGGCGCGAAAGAAATTCAAGCGCCCGTAAACATTCGTTGCCGGGTTTGGACGATTAATTAGATCGAAAGAATCAAATATCCTAAGTAAGTAACTGTATAAGGTTTGCTAATGACATTTAATTTTGATGAAGAAATTCAGCGCGAAAATACCCACTCTGTAAAATTCGACGGGCGCCAACAATATTTCGGTACTACCGATGTATCGCCGCTGTGGGTTGCCGATATGGATTTTGCTGTGCCTGAGTGTGTAAAGCGAGCACTGCAAGAGCGAGTCAATCATCCGGTATTTGGTTATACGCTTTACCCTGAAAGTATTTATCAATCGATTATCGATTGGTTTCAGCGTCGCCACCAATGGACTATTGAGCGGGAGTGGATTGTATTTGCACCGGGTGTTGTTCCATCACTATTTGCGGCAGCCAAGGCTTTTGCTCAAGAGAGCGAGGGAGTGATTGTACAATCACCCGTGTATTTTCCATTTTTTTCAGCAGTGACAACCAATAATCGCAAACTGATTAATAATCCGTTGCGTGAAATCAATGGCCGCTACGAAATGGATTTTGAACATCTGGAGCAGTGCGCCCGGCAGGGTGCAAAATTGTTGATGCTCTGTACACCGCACAATCCGGTGGGGCGCGTGTGGAGCGAAGCTGAATTGCAACAGGTGCTGGAAATTAGTCGCCGTTACGATTTAACGATCCTCTCTGATGATATCCACTGCGATCTGGTCTACTCCGGCGTTAAGCACACCATGCTTGGCCGCCTTGCACGGCCGGGCGATAAAATTATCACTACT
>NZ_JBRFPI010000502.1:0-2705 GCF_053579595.1 Cellvibrio sp. | reverse complement strand
GTTGATGATTTGGCAAATTGCGTGACAACCAAGCGGCCTAATTGCGCATCTTTTTTCAATTCAACAGCATTGGGGAAATCCGACTCATCCAATGTCAGGCCAGAGACTTTTACACCTTCAACAAAATTGGTGTAGTAATCGCGTACATCGCCTTCGTTTGCGGTGACCACATAATCCATTCCGCCTTCATTGAAGGTGGCAATGCCGTCGGGCTGATACATGCCAAATACTTTTGGATACTTGGCAAAGGCAACTTTGCTATCTTTATCACTTGGGTCAATTTCATTGCCGTTCGCGCCGTAATCTTTAAAGCCCAGTGGAAATATATTGGTAATTGCCGGTGTACCATTGAGATTAATACGCGCAAGACCATTATTTTCCTGCAAGCTTACCCATGCAGTTTTTGAATCGGCAGCCACAGCAATATATTCCGGTTCAACATCTTTGGCTAAATCCGCATTCAAACCAAATACGCGGAAACCGTCTGCTTCTAATGTTGTTTCCTGATTGTTGTAGGAAGAGAAATTCAACGTAGTCACGGTTAAATTCAACGCGGGAGCCGCAAAATTTTTCAGCGCAGGTGATGCGTACAATTGCGGCTTGCTGGCATCGGCAAGATCAATCCAGTTGCCACCGTCGGGCAAACGACCGAAGGAATTGACATGAAAGTCGCCGTAGCTGATTTGGTCGCGCAGCTCACCCTTGTAAAACAGGGTAATAGTTTCTTTTTTGCCGATACCAAAAGTTTCCACTCCGCCATTGAGGATCGCGCCAGCTGGAGCATTTGCAGGCAAGTTTGCACCCACGGCTAAATCGGTCAGCAAAATAATACGGCCTTTCGCCGGGATCTCTGTGCCACCGGGAATTGGCATAGGTTTATTGCCGGTGTCCGTCAGCGTCCATTCACCTGCAGCAAATGTATAGGGCTGCTCACCTTTGTTGTAAATTTCAACGTAATCAAAATTAATATCCGAGCGACCACTGGATACAATTTCGTTGATCACAATATCCGTAGGGCCAGCAGGTGCGACCACAGCGGGCAATTTATTACTTGCACCGGGTGTTGCTTCCAGCGCTTCAGTTTGCACATGCCATGCGGCACCATCGGGCAAACGGCCAAACGAATTAATGTGCGTGCCGTCATCCCATTTTTTCTGGTCGAGAATTTCATTTTTGTAAACTAATACCGCCGTATCGCCTTTACCCAAACCAAAATTCGCAGCACCACCGATCAAGGTAGATGCAGGTGCACCAAAAGGTACGGCGGCTTGGTCTACCGCAACCAGTAAAAATCCTTTGGCAGAAATAACAGTGCCCGCCGGAATCACAATACCGGGAACCTTATCTTCAGCAAAACCTTTAATATCATTCACAGCCCACTCGTTAGCTGTAAAGGTGTAATCCGTATTCGCGGCGTTGTAGAGTTCGATGTAGTCATAACCACCGCCGTCAGAACGCATTTCGTTTAATACAATTTGCGGTGCAGGTATTGGGGCGACGGATGCAGCAACACTCGACGTAGTGCTTGAGGCAACACTCGATACCAGGCTAGAAGCAACACTGGAAACTGATGATGAAAGTTGGCTTGACGATGAAACGCTGCTGGAAGATTTATTGTCGTCACCACCACAGGCAACTAAGGTAAGGCATACGGCAGCCAATGCTGCCAACTGCGGAAACTGTTGAATAAGCTTCATAGTTATTCCTGTTGCTGAAAAATAGATAAATCCGAAACCTGCACAAGATTGAGCAGAAGGATTGCGATTAAATGGATATTTTCGGCGACAAGACTAATCAGCGTTTATGACAGACTCGCAACAATTAAATGACAACTTGATGACACTAATCTTTCATCAATCTTACTCGTTGGACGGCAACGAATACCCCTATCGAAAACCATCGGCGTGCGATTAAGGATATTAGAGAAGCATAAAATCAATATTGTTGGAATAAGTAATAACAGCAATTTTGAACGTGCTTTTTCCGTTTAAAAAACAGCCAAAGCACTACTTAAGGTCAAAATAATTTATCACGCACCAAAATAATCAATCATTTGCCCCAAAACAGAACCAAGGCTTGCCTATTTGTTGTCCTCAATGGTCGTCTTTATTCCATTTCATGAACTGGCGCACATTCTGCATTGCATCTCTTACAACTTTAAAAAAATAGCCTTCCCACTAAAACTACTAACTCTCTAGAAACAGGTGAAGAAGACCTATGCAAGAACATCACTCTTTACACAGCGACCTTATGCATTTGTCACCCGCGGAGCGAGGCTGGCTTAACTGGTATGGAAAAACAGGCAAAGTTTCCATGGGCTGGTCTTGCTGGTTAAATCGCAGCCGCTATGCAGTGATGGAACAAACCTTTGAGAGCATCGCGAGTACACGCACAAAATTATTACAACAATGGGTGAAGCGGCAGTGGACGCAATTGGAATCTTGCCGCGGCCAATTACAATTTCTCGACGACAGTTACGACAATATTTTGCGTAAAACCTGGCAAGTCATGGGGGATTGCACTGAATTATTTATTATCGATCAACAGGGTATCGTAACCGCCACAACCTACAACCGCCGGCTTGGTGTTCTCGATTTAAATCCGCGCGCGGTAAAAACAGGATTGGAAAATCCATTTCTGCATGGCCCTTATATCGATACGGAAACACTGCATATCGGAAAGCGTAGTTCTGCCTTTCACGATCA
>NZ_JBRFPI010000501.1:0-2706 GCF_053579595.1 Cellvibrio sp. | reverse complement strand
CAGATCAGCGAGGGTGATATCACTCAAAAACTGGTGGATTTGCGCACTTAAATCTTCCCATAGATGATGGGTTAAGCAGACTTCGCCTTCATGGCAGTTGCCCTTGCCTTCACAGCGGGTTGCATCAAGCGACTCACTAACTGCATCGACCACCTGAGCAATGGAAATATCGGTAGTACTGCCCATCAAGCGATAACCGCCACCTGGACCACGTACGCTTTTCACTAATTTAAAATGACGCAAACGCGCAAATAATTGCTCAAGATAAGAGAGGGATATGCCTTGGCGTGCGGAAATATCCGCCAGACTAACAGGCCCCTCATCGCAGTGGAGCGCCAAATCCAGCATGGCGGTCACGGCATAGCGGCCTTTGGTGGTAAGTCTCATAGCAGAGAAGCCTCGCTGCAAAATCCCGGTATTAATCTATTGTCGCGAGCGGGAAATAGCACTCAAGTCCAGACGCGACGCCAATTCCGAGTATTTTACTCAAGTATTCACTTTTTTCCAACGCCCAATCACAATAGCAACAAATATCGCCCGGATTACCCGGCCTATTCGGCCGGTTTATCGTCCTTTGTTAGCTCGCGCATAGACTCCAAACCCGGCGCCTTGCCAAATTTAGTCATCACCTTGCCGCTGTAATGGATGTAGTTTTGCACCGCTGTGAGCACTCCACGCAGGATATTCAGCTCCATCTGATCCATACGCACGCGGTTATAGAGGCGACGCAGGCGCGTCATGGTCTGCTTGGGATTATCGCGATCCAGGAAATTCAACTCGGCAAGGGTTTGCTCAAGATGCTCATAGTAGGTTTCCATCGCCTGGGCTTCTACCGGCGGCATATCCCACTGGTGCTGCGGCAAGGTATTGCCTTCAGCCGCTTGCAAATAGGCCATGCGTACTTCATAGGTGATGACCTGCACAGCCGTTGCGAGGTTAAGCGAGCTGTAATCCGGATTGGCCGGGATATGAACGTGGTAGTTGCATTTATGCAGTTCTTCGTTGGTCAAGCCGCGATCTTCACGCCCAAATACGATTGCCACTTCATGGCTCGCCGCTTCCGCCCACACATTTTCACCGCATTGGCGCGGGTCTAACAGCGGCCAGGGAATACGACGTTCACGGGCGCTGGTGCCAACCACCAGACTACAGCCCGCGATGGCCTCATCCAGTGTTTCAACCACAACGGCATCATCCAATACATCGGTAGCACCGGCCGAGCGCCACACCGCCTTGTCTGACGGATATTCTTGTGGTGCAACAAGATAAAGGCGCGACAGCCCCATATTTTTCATCGCCCGCGCCGCGCCGCCAATATTGCCGGGGTGGCTGGTATTGACCAAAACGATACGGATATTGGCAAAAGGCTGGGCTGACATAGGCAAATCTCGGTAACTAAGGGAATATGACGCAGGCGAAGCGATAAAAAGGCGCGCAGTATACAGTCACTTATCACTAGCCTCTAGTGATGACTTGCCGGTATACTGCGCGCCCTCGACGAGAGGCGCTTATGCCGCCTGCGGTCATGTTCTTTTACAATCCCTACCCCCTGAACAATCAGGTCTGCTGAATATCCATGCGATATCCAGTAGCCCATTTAATTGGTGCTTTATGGAACCCATGTTAACGATTGCCTTGCGCGCTGGTCGCAAAGCTGCCGAATTGATTGAACGCGCATTTGAGCGTGTTGATTTATTAACGATTGAAACCAAAAGCCGCAACGACTATGTCACTGAAGTCGATAAGGCCGCCGAAAAAGAAATTATTTACCACCTCCGTAAAGCCTACCCCGACCACAGTATTCGCGGTGAAGAAGGCGGGCATCAGCCCGGCAAAAACCCCGATTACGAATGGATTATCGACCCACTCGATGGCACAACCAATTTTATTCACGGGGTACCGCACTTCTCTATCTCCATCGCCTGCAAATACAAAGGCCAGATTGAGCACGCCGTTGTTATCGATCCCATCAAACGCGAAGAATTTACCGCTAGCCGTGGCCGTGGAGCTGCATTGAATGGCCGTCGTCTGCGCGTCTCTACCCGTCGCAACCTTGAAGGCGCACTGATTGGCACTGGCATCCCCTTTAGCGGTTATGCCCTCGAACATATCGGCCCTTACCTCGCGTGCGTGCAAGAAATTGCCGGACAAACCTCCGGTATTCGCCGTGCCGGTTCAGCTGCATTGGATTTGGCTTATGTAGCAGCTGGCCGCTTTGATGCTTTCTGGGAAATGAATTTAAACGAGTGGGATATCGCGGGTGGAATCTTGTTAGTAAAAGAAGCCGGCGGTTTGATCAGCGACTTTAATGGCGGTGCGGATTATTTGGAAACCGGTCACATTGTATGCGGCTCGCCCAAAGTATTTAAGCCGATCCTGCAGATCGTGCAAAAAAATCTGGGTCATCTGAAATAAGTTTTTTAGAAAACCCAAATGAAAAACGGCGAGCCAAGGCTCGCCGTTTTTCGTTCATCCAAACTGATTTAGCGTTCAGGATGCAACGCAATCGAATCCCAGCTCGCGCAGATAATGCGATCCAACATTTCATCATCAACGATAACAAACCCTTGCAGCGATTTGCGCGCAATTTCAAAATAGGGTTCAAACGCTAGCGAAAATAAAATTTCGTCTGGAAAGTTTTTCAGCATCTGCTGTTCGCGCCCGCGCAGGAAAAAAGTAAAGAGCGGCTCAAGCACCACCTTAGCT
>NZ_JBRFPI010000500.1:0-2719 GCF_053579595.1 Cellvibrio sp. | reverse complement strand
GCAGGTAGCAACAAACACCACCTGGAAGAAGAAGTCAGAAGCACCTGAGTAAATGGAGCCGCCGGTGAAGCCATCCTCACGCTCAGCGTAGCTCTTCAAGGGTTCAGCAACATCTACCTCGCCGATACCGCTCAGGAAAAAATTGCCGCCATACATAATCGCGTAACCACACACCAGGTACATTGTGCAGGCAGTTGCGTAAAGCACGACGTTTTTGGTCAGAATTTCAGTGGTATTTTTAGCCCGCACCAGACCCGCCTCAAGCATGGCGAAACCAGCCGCCATCCACATCACCAAGGCACCCATTACTAAAAAGTAGAAGGTGTCCATCGCATACTGAAGATGATAAATATTCTCTTCCATTGGTTTTTCCCCGTCTGTTTATTAAAAGTGAATTACAACGCTTGGTCGCCGGTTTCGCCGGTGCGGATACGCACCACCTGCTCCAAATCGGACACAAAGATCTTGCCGTCACCAATCTTGCTGCTGTTGGCAGCCTTACTGATGGCCTCAACCACTGAATCGGCTTCAGCGTCAGAGACGGCAATCTCTACTTTGGTTTTCGGCAAAAAATCCACCACGTACTCTGCCCCACGGTAGAGTTCGGAATGGCCTTTCTGACGACCAAAACCTTTTACTTCAGTCACGGTCATACCGTGCACGCCAATATCAGAGAGGGCTTCACGCACCACATCCAATTTGAATGGCTTGATGATCGCTGTTACCAATTTCATCGACTGCTCTCCTGAAAAAAATTCCCGCACCTAGGGTGCGGGAAACACCGGAAATACTGCTTAACTGCTCAAGGACGATTTTGCACAGAGCAGGCCAATTTCATAAACTCAATAGAAATCATATAGATAGCGTTTACCTCCGGGCTGATTAAAGAAAATATCCAAGTTCGCATACAAGCTCTGCACCAATTTCGACCAACACAACAAACAACAAGCACCAATAGTGCACATAGTCATCAGAAACAACATATTGATAGATTCCCGTAACGCCGAAATGAGAGTGGCGGATGCAGCTAGCACGGGGAAGAGGTACACTCCCAGTGCAAAATGAGTGGCGAATCGCCAAAGATGAGGATGAAATGATTAAAGATCTGGCTCAGCGCCTGCTGGATGAATTACACACCCAAGCTCCCCATGCCGAGCAACTCCTGCCCAAACGCGAACTGCACATAGCACTGCAGGCAGCATTGGCGCGCCTGGATCTGGTGACGCGTGAAGAATTTGATGCGCAAACTGCGGTACTCCTGCGCACACGGCAAAAACTGGAGGCACTGGAGCAGGAATTAGCACGCCGGGAGCAGTAAATTAAGTCGCGGCGGCCGATTGTGTTCTGCCGCATGATTGATTTATAGTCGCCCAGAAGCTCGCTGCAGGGTCCGCAGCGCAGCGAAAAAACTGTTCAAAAACAACTACAAGGATCGTCAATGTCACTCGCCATCGTAAACTCACGCGCCAAGCTCGGCATCAATGCCCCGCAAGTCACGGTTGAAGTCCATATTTCCAACGGCTTGCCCAGCCTCTCTATCGTCGGACTGCCCGAAACCGCCGTGAAAGAAAGCAAAGACCGGGTTCGCAGCGCACTGATCAACAGCCATCTGGAATTTCCCGCCCAACGCATCACAGTAAACCTTGCACCGGCCGATTTACCCAAAGAGGGCGGCCGCTACGATTTACCCATCGCGCTCGGCATACTCGCCGCGTCCGGACAAATCCCACTAGAACAACTAGATCGCTATGAGTTTCTGGGTGAACTCGCACTATCGGGTGAATTGCGCTCTATTAGTGCGGCACTTCCTGCGGCACTCGCCTGTGGTGATGCGGCACGTGACTTGATTATTAGCAGCGCCAACGCCAAAGAAGCAGCCTTTAGCAGTATTACGCGCGTATTTGGTGCAGAAAATCTCTTGCAGGTCTGCGCACATTTGCACCAGCGTGAAACCTTGCCACAAGCAGTTGCAGAGCAAGTTGGCGGCGAATTCAGCGACGATCCGCTCGATATCCTCGATGTAAAAGGACAATCACAAGCCAAACGAGCGCTGGAGATAGCCGCCAGCGGCGGTCATAATCTGCTTTTTTACGGCCCACCCGGGACTGGAAAAACCATGTTGGCCAGCCGTTTACCGGGAATCTTGCCCGGCTTGAGTGAGCGGGAGATGCTGGATGTTGCAGCGATTTATTCAGTGGCGGCGCAGTCGCAGGACTATCACGGGCGGCGGCGCCCCTTCCGCGCCCCGCACCATACTGCCTCTGCGATTGCACTGGTCGGCGGTGGCTGTGACTTTTTAAAATAGCTGCGACATTTTTGAAATAATTGCGACTGAGCTTTGACTTTATAAATTGACCCCATTAATAATTACATCAGCTTTCCACTGGATGTGATTATAAATGCCCATACCCCTTTGCAGGCCATATGAGCTCCTTGCAAGCCAAATTTCTCTGAAAGACAACCTTTATAAAAATGACAAGCCTTGGGTAGCGTGGTGGTACGGCGGAATTTACAAAAACTTGAGAGATCAATCTCAACCTAACGTTGTTGTATCCTTCCGAGAGCTTACATCGGAAGGCTTGAGTGATAGCCAAATCCTACGACAACTTCCTATTACTTCCCTCGGCCAATTAAGGCTAGGAAGCATATGGTAAAATAAGACGTGCAAATCCCAGCTAAGTTATGAATCGCAAACTTTCAAGGTCAACTTTACGGCGGG
>NZ_JBRFPI010000499.1:0-2724 GCF_053579595.1 Cellvibrio sp. | reverse complement strand
CGCCAAGTGAGTGTGGGCAGCAAAACCTATCCCCTCCCCGGCTTGTTTATGGTCATGGCGACCCAGAACCCCATTGAGCAAGAAGGTACCTACCCGCTGCCAGAAGCCCAACTCGATCGTTTCTTGCTGCATGTGGTGGTGGATTACCCGAGCATCGAAGCCGAACGCCGCATTTTGCAACTCGCGCGCAATGAGGCCGCTTCGGTTGCAGCCGTACAGCCCGAAATGATTACCCAGGCCACTATCGATGCGGCGCGCAACCAAATTCTAGCGATATACATGGCCGAAAGTGTGGAGGACTACATAGTCCACCTGATCAACGCCACCCGCCGCCCGGCGCAATATTCTGAAGAGCTAGCCGGATTGATCGAATACGGCGCAAGCCCGCGCGCTACTATTGCGTTGGATCGCTGTGCCCGCGCTCATGCCTGGTTAAAAGGCCGCGATTTTGTCAGCCCCGATGATGTGCAAGCAGTCGCTCACGATGTATTGCGTCATCGCCTGATTTTAAGTTTTGAAGCAGAAGCCACTGGCACCACACCCAATCACGCGATTGATAAATTGCTGGCCGCCGTGCCACTGAGCTAAGTGGAACGCAATGCTATGAGCAATTTGCTGCAAGACCTGAATCCACGCGGCGCCTATACCGAACTCGCCGCGCTATTGCGCTGCCGTTTTTCCGCGCAGGATTTAAAACTTTTCGCCCACCAACCAGCGCGCAGTTTATTGTCGGGCGGTGAACGCACACGCTTTCGCGGACGCGGAATGGATTTTGAGGAAGTGCGGCTCTACCAACCGGGCGATGACATCCGCTCTATCGACTGGCGAGTGACCGCGCGCACCCAGGTCGCGCACACCAAAATTTTTCGCGAAGAGCGCGAGCGGCCGGTATTTATGTTGGTTGACCAGCGCTCGTCGTTATTTTTTGGCAGCACGCGCTGTTTTAAATCGGTGCTCGCCGCCCACATAGCAGCACTGCTCGGTTGGGCTGCACTCGCCAACGGTGATCGGTTAGGTGCATTGGTATTCGGCGATTACAACCAGCGCGATGTGCGTCCACGCCGTAGCAAACATGCCGTGTTGGAATTATTGCATCAGCTGCAAGATTACAATCACCGTTTAACATCGCCAATTACTCCCGCTCCAACACAATTGCCGTCAGGCCAAATCCAAAAGCCCAACTCGTTGAATGAAATGCTGGCGGATGCACGCCGCATTGCCAAACCTGGCTGCGCGCTATTTATCATCAGCGATTTCCACGATTTGGATAATAGTGCCGAACAACAATTATTTGAATTGGCACGGCACACCGATGTAACCCTGATTCATGTTTATGATCAACTCGAACGCCAACTGATTAGCAATTCGCCATTAACTATTAGTAATGGCCGCGAGCGTTTGCAGTTAGCCGCTAACGAAAAGGCATTTCAGCAAGCTTATCAAAATCAGTTTGACCAACAGCTAACACTGCTCACGAATATTTGCAAACGCTTGCGCATCCCACTGCTGAGTTACGCTACGCAAGACGATATTCAGGATGGCTTGCGCAAAGCCTTTGGCCGAAAAAAATAGTCATTACTTTTAACATTAACTACAACTTATTGAAGAATAAAAGCAGACTATGCAACCAACCTCTTCTCCTCTGGATCAATTAGCCGATATCCATTTGCCCGATGGCGTAAGCTGGTGTCCCGTCGCGCCCCGCTGGTGGATATTGCTCTCGTTACTGCTTATCGCCATCATTGGATTTTTTATTTGGCGCAACCGCAAACAACAAAATTATTATCGTGTTATCGCCCAGCATCAACTCACTGGCATTTACGCCGATTATCAACAGACTCAAAATGCAGGAGCTTATCTACAAGCGCTGAGCCAGCTATTGCGCCGCACCGCGCTTACCGCTTACCCGCATAGTTTTAATGCTAGTATCAAAGGCAATGACTGGTTAAATTGGCTGGATTCAGTTTGCCCGGCTTTGACTGAAAAATTTTCAGGCGAACTCGGCCAAAGCTTGTTGAGCAGCGCCTATCAAAAAAATCCACAACTCGATGTCAGTGGTTTGCATCAGTTAAGTTCGCAATGGATCAATCTCCACCGCAACCATCGCCAAAAACTTTCCACCTCAAAACTTTCTACCTCAAAACAAGGCGCACCAAAAAAAGTCAAAACAACAGCGGAGGCCAACCATGTTTGAGATGCAATGGCCATGGTTATTGTGGCTCGCACCAATGCCCTTACTAATGGGTTTTATAGCGCCCAAAAAACGTATTGAAGCTGCACTGCGCGTACCGTTTTACCAACACGCTAGTCAACTCGAACACCAGAATCGTTTGGGTGTAGGAAAACGTCCGGCAAAATTATTATCTCTCTGGCTGATATGGCTCTGCTGCTTATTGGCCGCCACTAACCCGCAATGGGTGGGCGAGCCTACCAGCATGCCATCGAGTGGCCGAGATTTATTAATGGCAGTCGATATTTCCGGCAGTATGGAGCAGACCGATATGGTCGCCAATGGGCGCAAGATCACACGCTTAATGGCGGTTAAAAAAGTGATTGGCGACTTTGTTACGCGCCGCACTACTGATCGGCTGGGGTTAATTTTGTTTGGTGCACAAGCCTATCTGCAAGCACCGCTCACTTATGATCGCAACACCGTCAATCAATTATTACAAGAAGCACAAATTGGTTTTGCCGGGCGCGAAACCGCAATTGGCGATGCTATCG
>NZ_JBRFPI010000498.1:0-2743 GCF_053579595.1 Cellvibrio sp. | reverse complement strand
CTCTTCACAAATCCCCGGCGAAATTATGGATTTGATGATCGTCAACACCGAAACCCTGAAAAAGAATCCTGCACTCGGCAAAGTGTTGGTTGGCGCATGGTACGAAATCATGGGCGTAATGAGCGCATCAGACAAAGCTGCTGCCGCTGCCAAAACCGCTATGGCCGTTGCCTCAGGTACTGACCTCGCCGGTTTTGAATCGCAACTCGCCAGCACCAAAATGTTTTACACCCCCGCATCCGCACTCGCGCTGATCAATAGCGACGAGCTGTTAAAAACCATGCAAAAAGTGGCTGAATTTTCTTTCGATCACGGCCTGCTGGGCGAAGGAGCTCCCGATGCTAACTACATCGGTGTAGAAGGACCCAAAGGTGTGTATGGCGATAAGAAAAACGTAAAGCTGCGTTTTGATGCGACTTATATGCAAATGGCGGCAGATAAAAAACTTTAATTGTTTAACACTGATTAATCAGTGAGTCGTCATCCTCGCGCAAGCGGGGATCCACACACCGCACAATCAAATTGAAAGCTGGGCTCCCGCGTGCGCGGGAGTGACGACCACACTAAAAAGAAGATGCCCATGAAACGATTAATTAATCTCACACCATCGAAACCGCTCAAACTTTTACTGGGGATTCTACCGTTTGCTCTACTGCTCATTGTTTATCTGGTCGCTTCCGATGCACGTCTCGCCGAAAACGCCAATGACAAACTGCTCCCCAGCTTTGCACAAATGGGCGATGCGGTTAACAACCTCGCGTTTGAGCCGAGTAAACGCAGCGGCGAGTATTTATTTTGGCAAGATACGCTGAGCAGTTTATATCGTTTAACACTCGGTATTTTTATCGCCGCAATTTTGGGCTTCACTATAGGTTTATTAACCGGCGCGATTCCCACCATCTATTCGCCCATAGCGCCACTGTTAACCATTATTTCACTGGTGCCGCCTATGGCGCTCCTGCCGGTTTTGTTTATCGTATTTGGTTTGGGCGAATTATCTAAAGTCGCGTTGATTGTGATTGGTGTTGCCCCTTTTATCGCGCGCGACATCCAACGCTGCACTCAGGAAATTCCGCTTGAACAATTAGTAAAAGCACAAACCCTCGGCGCCTCTACCTGGCAAATTTTAGTGCGCGTATTAATTCCACAATTGCTGCCGCGTCTGATTAATGCTGTGCGTTTATCACTCGGTGCCGGATGGCTATTTTTAATTGCCGCAGAGGCAATTGCTTCAACCGACGGATTGGGTTATCGCATATTTCTCGTGCGCCGCTATATGTCCATGGACGTAATACTACCCTATGTTGCATGGATCACCTTGCTCGCGTTTTTAATCGATTGGGTTCTGGTAAAAATCAGCACCAAATGTTTTCCATGGCACTATCAAGCTTCGACCAAGTAACAAATGTCAGAGTCACCAAAGTTAGCAAGCATGGGAGCACTCAGATGGCCGTAATCCCTTTTGACAAAAAACACTTAGACGAAAAAAGAGCCAAAGCTATGCCCATGATTCAGGCAAAAAACCTGTGGAAAAAATACGGCGATAATGTGGTGCTTGAACGCATGAACGTCAATGTAAAAGCCGGTGAATTTATTACCATGGTGGGCACTTCCGGCTGCGGTAAAAGTACCTTTTTAAAAATGTTGTTGGGCATGGAGTCGCCCACATCCGGAGAATTACTGTTGGATGGAAAACTGATTCGCAGCGAACCCGATCAATCGCGCGGCATAGTGTTTCAACAGTATTCAGTATTTCCGCATCTCACTGTGTTGGAAAACGTCATCATCGCGCGCGAATTTGAACATTCACCGATTTTGGGGAAATTATTCGGCAGTAAAAAACGCAAAGTCGTTGATGAAGCCAAAGCGCTACTCGAATCCGTTGGATTAACCCACGCGATCAATCGCTACCCGCATGAATTATCGGGCGGAATGAAACAGCGGTTGGCCATCGCGCAAGCCTTGATTCGCCAACCAAGAATCCTATTGCTCGACGAACCCTTCGGTGCGCTCGACCCAGGCATTCGCGCCGATATGCATCAATTAATTTTGGAGCTCTGGCGCGAACACCAGCTCACCGTTTTTATGGTGACGCATGATTTAAGCGAAGGATTTTATTTAGGCACGCGCCTGTGGGTGTTCGACAAATTGCGCCGCGACAATCAAGCGCCTGGCGCTTACGGTGCCAATATTACTTATGACTTACCGGTTACCCGACGCAAAAGTGAAGTGCCTTATGAATTACAAACGATTGCCAAAGAATCACAGGATTTTTAACTCATGAGCAAAATGCTGTACACCACTACCCTGCCCGGCAATGGCCACTGGTCATTAGAATTGCGCCGCGGCAGCTTAATGAAAATTACCGACATCGAAGGCGGCGCCAACGTCGGCATGTTGTTTTACAACCCGCGTAATTTGTTGGAGCGCTACAACGCACCCGACACACTCAAATGCCAACACACGTTTAAATTACAGCGCGGCAATTGTTTGTATTCCGATATGGGAAGAATTTTTGCTTCAATTATTGAGGATTATTCTGCGAACGGCGAAGGCAATTGGCACGATACCATCTGCGGCAATAGCACCGCTGAATTAGTCGAAAAACAATGGGGCAAACGCGATTACCAAAGCCATCGCAACCAATGGAAACAAAATGGCTACGACGCCTTTTTAGTTGAACTTGCAAAACATGGCTTGGGTCGCGCCGACATGGCTTCCAACATCAACTGGTTTAGCAAAG
>NZ_JBRFPI010000497.1:0-2775 GCF_053579595.1 Cellvibrio sp. | reverse complement strand
CGCGTGAAAACAAGGGTTTGCGTACCCAGCCTGCGCCGAGTGGTTCGCTCGTTGCGGTTTCAAAAAACGCTGGCAATAAATTCGGGTGATTGGGGTAACGTTGCCAGAGCAGCGGCAAAATGCCTTTATTGGACAACAGCATCTTCCACGCAGGTTCGATCATTTGCGTATTGGCAGCAGTAATGGTGCGTGCAAAATCTTCCTGTACCATAAATTCCCAAGGATACAATTTGAATAAACCTTTGATCGGCTGATTATCCAAATCCACAAACTGTTCATTTAGGTCACCAATATCTTCCAATGCGATATAGCGCACATCCACTCCCGTTTGCGCGGCCATATCCATTAAATAATTGACCGTGCCGCGGTCTTCAATATTGTCGCGCACGCTGGTGAAATAAAAGGGCTGAGGCAATTTGAGTTGCGCAAAGGCTTGTTCGATTTTGTCGTGCAGGGAATTAAATTGATCGGCGCGCTCGGGTAATACACCGTTTTTAATTTGGTCTTCCAACCAGACCCATTGGAAAAAACCGGTTTCAAATAGTGAGGTAGGTGTATCGTAATTTAATTCGAGTAATTTTGCGGGGCCAGTGCCGTCGTAGACCAAATCAAAACGGCCATACAAATGCGGCTCGCCTTTATTCCAGGAGTTCCAGATATAACTCCAGAAATCGCGCGGGATATTGAGCAGCGTGAGCATTTCTTCACTGCGGGTAATATCGCCGACCATATCCATGGTCATTTGATGCAATTCTTCGGTCGGCGCTTCCAGATCATCTTCAATTTGTTGCAAACTGAATTGATAGTAAGCGGTTTCATCCCAATAGGGCTCGCCGTCAAAGGTGTGGAAATTAAACCCGACTTCTTCGGCATAAGCGCGCCAATTAGCGCGCTCGGCAACACTGATACGTTTCATCCATTAACCACCAAAACTGTTGCGCGCAGCCGCTTGTTGGCCGAAACCACCGCGACGAACCACCTGCCCGACTTGCGGTTTTACTTGCGAGGGTTTCAGCGAGATAGGGCCGATACCACCGGCGACGGGTGCGTTGGTTGCCGTGCGGAAAGTGCCGCGGTCATCGCGCGATTTGTACAGCGGCTGCGTGGGCACATTAGTTCCAGCTCCTGCACCGGCAGCAGCGGGCTGTTGGAAGTTACTGCCGCCGCGATTCAACATTTGCCCGGCGAGATAACCCATCATCATCGGCATAAATACACTGCCGCCCGATGTGGTTTGCTGTGGCGCGGTTTCGCAATTGCCCGCACCAAAATCTACTTCGCACTCTTCTTTGTTTAAATATTTTGGCGCAACTTGCGGATGCAAGGCTTGTGCAGCGGCGTAATCGGCCTCGCACTGGGCGGCGCTATTTAATGCGGCGGCGCTGCATTCACTTGGGTCGGTAAATACCATCGCCTGTTCGCGCTCTTCGCCACAACCGGCGAGCAACAAAGTGGCAACAGGAACCATCAATACTAATGCGGCTTTTTTACTGCGTTTCATCATTCAACTCCACAATCAGTTATCGATATATTAGTAGGACATGCACGCGGCATTAATTAAACCCACGGCAACAGCGAGCGTTGCAGCAAAAATACCGGACGCCATTTCGCCATTGTCGATGCGCTCGGATAATTGTTTAAGTACTACGCGCAACGTAACAAAAGTAAGAATCTGTACAACTAGAGCAACTGCGCCCCATACCGCACAATCAAGCAATGACTGCGAATGGGTAATCGCACTGGACAGTGGTAATGCAAATCCGATAATCGCACCACCAAATGCAAGTGCCGCCGCAGAATTATTGGCGCGGATCAATGCCAGCTCCTCATGGGGTGTCATCCAGGTATAAATACGCACAAATATCAGGACTAATACAATTGCCACCGCAAAATAAGCGAGAAAAGGTGGAATGCCATTAAGCGATGTAAGCGTGGTTGCAAGCATGGAGACTTCCCCAGTTGGTAAATTAACGAATGGTAAATGAAAACTGGCGCGATTCTGACACAAAACCCGTAGCACCTCTATCTTGTTGGATGCATACAAATAACCTATAAGTTTTTAACAATTGTTACCCATCATTTTCTGGCACACTTGTTACTAGTATTGATAGCTCAGGGACTTGTATGAAATCACACTTATTTTACGGCCTCAGCTTGTGCTTTGCTTTGCAACTCACAGCCTGCAGTGACAACAACGCCCATCTCGCGCTCGGCACCCTGGAGCGCGACCGCATAGTACTCAAAGCGACCGCCGCCGAAATTATCACCCAATTACCTATTGCCGAAGGCAGCGATGTCAAAGCGGGCGACTTATTGCTGCAACTGGATGATCGCCGCCAGCAGGCGCTGGTCGCCAAAGCCGCTGCCAATCTCGCCAGCGCGCAGGCCAATCTCACTAAATTGCAAAATGGTGCGCGACCGGAAGACATTGCTGCAGCACGCTCGCAAGTAAAAGGTGCCGAAGCCCAATTAGTGGAAGCGCAAAAAACCTTTGCCCGCGCTGAAACACTGGTGAGTAAAAAACTCGCCGGAGCCGCCGAACTGGATAGCGCCCGCGCCAAACGCGACTCTGCCCAAGCTAATCTGGATAAATCCCACGAAAACTTATTGCTACTCACTAACGGCACCCGCGAAGAGGATTTGCAGCAAGCCGAAGCGCAGGTCGCGCTCGCAAAAGCCGCCTTGGAATTGGAGCAATACAATCTGGGGGAATTGAGCATTCGCGCTACTGGCGAAGCACGGCTTGACCACCTGCCCAAGCACTTGGGTGAGCGC
>NZ_JBRFPI010000496.1:0-2784 GCF_053579595.1 Cellvibrio sp. | reverse complement strand
GTGTGAGATATGGCTTACAAAAGGCGGGCGAAAATCTGCAAAACGGTTATAAGTGAGGGAGGGGGATGCTTTTTAACTGCTAATGGGAAGAATGGGTAGGCAGACGCTGAAGCGCGCCCCACCAAGTTCCGAGCGATGGATGCTGATGTTGCCCTCGTAGCTGCGCACAATTTCGGCGGCGACGGCAAGGCCGATACCCTGCCCGGGAATGGTGGTATCAAGCCGTTGGCCGCGCTCCAGAATTCGCTCGGTCTGGTCATCGGGGACACCAGGGCCGTCGTCTTCAATATCAATGCGCAGCTGGGTCTCTTCAATAAACGAGCGCACACGAACTTGCTTGTTGCCGTATTTAAAGGCGTTTTCCAACATATTGCCGAACAATTCCATCACATCCTGCTCATCGCCCGCGATTATCGAATTGGGCGCTAAGTCCAGCTCCTGTTCCATCTGTTTGTGCGCATAGACTTTTTGCAGTGCGGCAAATAAGCGCTGGGCGATAGGCTCCAGTCGGGTGCGGCGGAAGGTGCCTTTTTGTTGGCTGGAGACGGCGCGCTGCAACTGGTAAGTCACCACCTGGTTCATGCGCGCCACCTGTTCGCTGGCAATTTGCTGCAGCTCGCCGTCGGATTCCACGCCTTCAACCAGCTTGCTTTGCAACACTGCCAGCGGTGTTTTCAGGCTGTGGGCGAGGTCGGCCAAACTGTTGCGGTAACGCTGGCGCAATGCCTGTTCGCGCTCCAATACCTGATTGAGGTTATCGACAATCCTTTGCAATTCCCTGGGGTGTTCGCCGGCGATATTGCTGGTATCGCCACTTTGCATGGCTTTTAGCGCCTGCGCCAATTTCCCCAATGGGCGCAGGCCCCAGCGCAGGATCAGCGTTTGCGCGATCAATAAAAAGATCCCCGCCGCGCCCAGCCAGCGCCAGAGTTCATTGCGGTAGGCTTTGAGTTCGGCGGTGTATTCATCGGCGCTGTGCGCGACCACAAAGTGGAATGGGGTGGGGGTGCCGCGTGCATCTTCCCACTTGACCGTGTAGCGCGCGATAAAGTGCAGGTTGCCGCCCAGCTGTTTCTCGCTAAACAACATTTTGCCGGGGGTGTCGCTTTTGGCGATGCGCTTGTAGTCAGGCGGGTCGCTCAATGCGGCGGAGTTGGAGCGCCAGACCAGCTTGGCCTGATTATCAAATATGTAGCTGTAGAGCCCGGAGTTGGGATGTTCAAAGTCGGCGTCGCTGAGGGTGACGGGCATACGCAGGCTGTGGATTTTCGCGTTTTTGGTGATGGGTTCGGCCACGCTCATCAACAGGTTGACGTGGCCGCGCAGGCGCGAGCGCTCGGCGACTTCCAAACTGTTTTCAAACGCGCGGTCGAGGAAGAAGCCGGTCAGTCCCAAAAACAGTGGCAGCAGCAGCGCCGATGCAAGCAGCAGGCGCGAGGCAATCGACGAAAAGCGGGCAATCACCGGCTTACTGTTTATCAAGATTGAACCGGTAGCCGAGGCCGCGCTGGGTGCTGATCAAATTCAGGCTGCCGTCCGGGTCGAGTTTTTTACGCAAACGGCCGACAAATACTTCGATCACGTTGCTATCGCGGTCGTAATCCTGCGCATATAGGTGTTCAGTCAGCTCGCTTTTGGAGATGTTCTTACCAGCGTGTAGGGCGAGATAGGTGAGGGTGTTGTACTCAAAGCTGGTGAGTTCAACTTCGGTTTCATCGCGGTGCACACGTTTGGCGCTGGTATCAATCGTGATGGGTCCGTAGCGCAAGACTGAGGAGGCATGGCCGCTGGCGCGACGCAACAGAGCATGGATGCGCGCGCGCAACTCTTCCGGATGGAATGGTTTGGTGAGGTAGTCGTCGGCACCGGCTTCAAGACCGCTGACTTTATCTTGCCAATTGCCACGTGCGGTCAGAATCAAAATGGGGAAGTTGCGCTCTTTACTGCGCAGCTCGCGGATCAGTTGGGTGCCGTCCAGCAGCGGTAAGCCCAGATCGATAATCGCAAGGTCGTAGTCGTATTCGCTGCCGAGAAACAGGCCTTCGCGGCCATCAGCGGCGGCATCGCAGGCGTATTTTTCAGCCGCCATCAGGCTGAGAATTTGTTCGCGCAGGGGTTTTTCATCTTCAACGATCAAAATACGCATGAATCGGTCCTGGAATTATTGATGGATTAAGGGCAGTGGTTAAGTCGAGAGAATTACTAATGGTTGAGCAATTGACCGGTTTGGCCATCGACATTAATGACGCGCATGCGTCCGGCGTTAAGCACTTTAACACCATAGACCACGCCGGTATCGTCTTGCTGGGTGTTGACACTCATGACTTGCCCACCCACTTTATTGCGCACCAATTCGGCGGCTTCGGCGGGCGATATTGAGGGTTCAGACGCGGTGGGTGCAATGGTATCGGTATCGATCAGGCTGTTATCTGCGTCGCTGGAGGGCAGCCCCATATCACCGCCGATCAAATCATTGGGCTGTTTATTGGTTTGGGCAATACCCAACTGGCAACTCAATAACAAGGTCGCCAACAAGATGAGTGTTTGCGGGACAGAGCCGAGGCGCAAGCAGAAGGTTTTTGAGTACAGCATGACAAATTCCAACAAGAAGGCGTTCAGATACATTTACACAAATACAACGCCTTCACTATCGCCCGTGTTTCAACAAAGGTCAATTTGACCTTTGTTGAATCGAAGCAGAATTAATGACGACCTCTTGCATGCACAATACGGGTGCCGGGGTGATGGCGGGTTTCGGTGTGATAAATACGGTCGTCGTAAGCG
>NZ_JBRFPI010000495.1:0-2797 GCF_053579595.1 Cellvibrio sp. | reverse complement strand
AGTGGGCCGTTGTTTTGATGTGTTGGTCGCCGCCGATGCGATTTGTATTTTTGAAGAGACCGGTGAATTAATCGGTTGCGAAACCATTATGGCCGATCGTGCAATTACTCCGGAATTGGGCGCAGAAATTGAAGCCTGCGTTGCTAAAGCGGAACACTATTATCGCGTGATGGGTTTCGGCAGTTTTGCACCGGGTAATGCCGATGGTGGCCTCACCACACTTGAAGAAAAATCCATGGGTGCCTATTCCAAATCCGGATCATCGCCAATTAGTGGTTTGATTAAACCGGGCGATATTCCACCCGCCGGTGGTTTGTATTTGCTGGATGTAGTACCCGACGGCGAACCGCGTTTTGGTTTCCCCAATATTTCTGACAACGCCGAAATTATCGAATTAATTGCTTGCGGTTCGCATGTGATTTTATTTACTACCGGTCGTGGCTCTGTTGTTGGTTCAGCAGTTTCGCCGGTGATAAAAGTCTGCGCCAATCCGGAAACCTATCGCCGTTTGGCGGGCGATATGGATGTGAATGCCGGGCGCATTTTGGAAGGTGAAGCAACGCTTGATGAAGTGGGTGAGGAGATTCTGCAAAATGTTATTGATGTTGCATCGGGCAAACGCAGCGTGTCGGAAGAGCTTGGCCATCAGGAATTTATTTTGACTTATAAAGCGTTTGAACCGATTGGCCCTAGTTGTTTGCCGGTGAGGATGGTATGAAGCGATTGGAAGGTAAAACGGCATTAATTACCGCTGCCGCCCAAGGTATTGGCCGTGCAAGTGCAGAATTGTTTGCTGCTGAAGGTGCGCGGGTGATTGCGACGGATATTAATGTCGCGGCTATGAAAGAATTGGTCGGCTGTGAAATTTATGGCCTTGATGTACTGAAACCACAGGATATCCAGCAACTCAGCGAAAAAATTGACAGTATCGATATTTTATTTAACTGCGCCGGTTATGTGCACAGCGGAACTATTTTGGAATGCGATGAAAAAGATTGGAATTTTTCATTCGATTTAAACGTAAGTTCCATGTACCGCATGATCCGCACTTTTTTGCCGGGCATGATCGAAAAGGGCGGCGGGTCTATTATCAATATGTCATCCGTCGCCAGTTCAATTAAAGGCGCACCCAATCGTTTTGCCTATGGCATGACCAAAGCGGCTGTAATTGGTATGACTAAAGCAGTCGCCGCCGATTTTGTCACACATGGCATTCGCTGCAATGCGATTTGTCCTGGCACTGTACAAACACCATCGCTTGAGCAGCGCTTGCATGCAACTGGCGATTACGAAACAGCCTATAAAAATTTTGTCGCTCGCCAACCCATGGGGCGTTTAGGCACTGCGCGTGAAATGGCAGAGCTGGCGCTTTATCTGGCGAGCGACGCATCGGCATTTACCACCGGCACCATCAATGTGATTGATGGTGGTTGGAGCAATTAATTTTTTGGAATCTATTTATGAAATTACTTCGTTATGGCAATGCAGGACAAGAGCGTCCAGGGATTTTGGACAGCAATGGCAAGGTGCGTGAATTGGGTTCGGTGGTTTCCGATATTAACGGCAAAACCTTGAGTGAAGAATCGCTGAAAAAAATCGCAAGTCTGGATATAAATTCACTGCCATTAGTGAATGAGCCTGTGCGCATTGGTGCCTGTGTTAATAACGTTGGGAAATTTATTTGCATAGGGTTGAACTACGCCGATCACGCCGCTGAGTCGGGTGTTGCTGTACCAGCGGAACCGGTGGTTTTTATGAAGGCCACCAGCGCGATCACTGGTCCTAATGACAATATTATAAAACCGCGCAACTCCACCAAGCTCGATTGGGAAGTGGAGTTGGGTATTGTCATCGGTAAGCACGCGAGCTATGTTGAGCTGGATGAGGCGATGGATTATATCGCCGGTTACTGCGTGATTAACGATGTGTCGGAACGCAACTTTCAATTGGAGCGCCCAGGTGGCCAGTGGGATAAAGGCAAAGGCTGCGACAGCTTCGGTCCAATCGGCCCTTATCTGGTAACCAAAGATGAAGTTGCTGACCCACTGAATTTGAATCTATGGCTAAAAGTAAACGGTAAAACTTTTCAAAATGGTTCTACCGATCAAATGGTGTTTGGGCCACAATTTTTAGTGCATTACCTCTCGCAGTTTATGAGTTTGCAACCGGGCGATGTTATTAGTACTGGCACTCCACCCGGTGTTGGTCTCGGTCAAAAACCGCCAATCTATTTGAATGAAGGTGATGTGGTGGAATTAGGGATTCAGGGAATGGGAGTACAGAAACAGGTTGTTGTTAACGCGAAATAATTTTTCCGAAGTACTTCGTAGGTTGATGCGAGCCGCGCAGGATGAGGAACGAACCGCAACACGACCATCTTGCCGCGCCGACCAAAAGCCCAATGGAGCATTGAACCGGGTTTTGGTTTGGTGTTGGGCATGGTCACGTTGCGGTTCGCAGGCTAAGCCTGCGCGGCCCGCACCAACCTACAATTACACCTCATAAAAATTAACGAGAACATCCCCAATGAAAAATCTCAAAAAATTAGCCGTACTTGGCCTTATTGCTTCAGCAATTTTTTCCGCAAATTATTCCGCCTACGCCGAACAAAAACCCAATATCAAACTCTGGCCGAAAGCCGAATCGCCAATAAAAGATTCGGCCGAGTTCAATGCAAAAATTGAAAGCATCTTGCAAAACATGACGCTCGAAGAAAAGGTCGGGCAGATTATGCAAGCCGAAATTCAGACCGTTACGCCGGATGATATAAAAAAATACCATCTTGGCTCTGTGCTTA
>NZ_JBRFPI010000494.1:0-2815 GCF_053579595.1 Cellvibrio sp. | reverse complement strand
CAGCGGCAGATACTGCACCGACAAGCCCATCTCCTGCGCCTGATGACAAGCAGCCTGCAGTAGATGCGTCAACCCGCAACCGGGCGCACCCCATAAATAGATAAACGACTCGCCACTGCCATCCAACTGGTCGCGTAACCCCCTCACCACCATCGCATTATGGGTGTGGGCAGGCGCATAAAAGTTTTCAAAGGTTGCATCATCGTTCAGGTTGACGCTGAGCGACAGCTGCTGGGGCAAGTTAACCATAACTACTTCTGCCAAACGTATATCAAAGGGTTCTCGGCGGTGCCGCCATAAACAGGCGCTTGCACCTGTGGTGTAGGGGTGACACCGGGAATCTGCTCATTAGCCAATGCCTGATCCAACTCCGCCATTACCTCAGAATCCAGATTCGGATCGTTGATAACAGCTGGATCACTGATAACAACAGGAGTTTGGTCAGCCACTACGGCGCCCGTAGGTGTATCCACCAAAGTGTCCGATTGAAGCGGCGCCAACCGGCGCCCGAGTGCCAGCGTACTCATCAATAACTTCACATCGCCTTCGGTTGTCAGGCGCACCAATATACCTTCCGCGTTGACCTTCACGACTTCCATACGCTGCACCATCGCCAGTTCATCCAAGTAGGCTTGCGCCTGTTTGAACTCGCCAAAACTAGTGATATTGCCAATGCGCAACACGATGGTTTGCGGTCCTTGGTTGGTGGGCATGATGGCGTATTGGTTGGCGAAATAATCTGCGGCATGGTCAATCGCCGAGACAAACAGGCCTTTTACTTCCGGAGTTTCATCAGCAAATGTTTGGTCGCTGCTGGAGTGAAGCAACTGCCAGTCACCCAACCAAGGGCCTTGAATAACAGGAGCAGGAGCCACATCAGTCACACCATCTGCCGTCACTGAACTTGTTGTTGATGACGATGCAAGGCTGCTGACGGCTATCGCTTCGCTCGGTATTTCAGCCGCTAACGGATCAACTACTACCGCAGGGGGAATTGGCCCAAGGCTGTAAGGGGTATAGCGACCAATCAAAATCGCATCCGCTCTATAGCGCAGCGAGGCAGTTTTGATTTTTTCGATATCGAGCGCCCAGAGATCATCGGCCGTAAGCGAGAGGCTATCTTCCAAATCCAGCTTGGGAAAACTGAGCGGCAAACCGCGATACTGCGCCTGCAACTGCATCGCTTGCAAATCAGCTACTTCTGGCACCAAACGCAAACCCGTTGGGTCTTTTGCGACCAACCACACCAATACTTTCGGGCGGGTTGCTGGCCAGAGCGGCAGCTGCGAATCGCGCAACAGCTTTTCAATCGCCTGGGGTTCATAGTTCAACTGCAAACCTACGGCCGGGAATGTTTTGCCATCGACAGTGATTTTTTCCGATGAGGCTTTGTAAGTGAAACCGAACAGGTAATTCTGTGCACCAGGTTGGGCGGCTTTTATGGCGGGATGATCTAGTGCGCTGCGCTGGCCGGATACACGCACAACAACTTCACCGAAAGTCGCTCGGGCGGCGGCATTTCGCTCGTTCTCTGACTGGGTTTTGACCAGCGTATCGGCGCGATAAATATCGACTTTTTGCCCAGCGGACGCAGTGCTCGCAAGCGCAACAATCAAAGAAGACACCAGCAGACTTAAATGCAGGAAACGCAACGGGAATTACCTCTAAATGCAGTCAGCAACAAGCAGGAAGGCGGCATTGTAACAGGCTTAAACAAGCATGCGGCAGACCCAATTGAGGAAGCATTCACCAAAAATGTCTGATTCCAACAGCCACCTGCCCAGTGAGATTAGAATAACTTGCTCAGCCGCAGCGCTTTGGCCTGCAAGCGCCGCCATAAGCTGTTAGAATGGCGGCCTTTTTTTCAACCAGTCCAACTGCCAGAGCTGTGAGCCCTTTCCTATGAGCCAAAACCAAACCCCTACCACATCCCTTAGCTACAAAGATGCAGGCGTTGATATTGAAGCTGGCGATGCGCTGGTCGAGCGTATCAAAAGCGTCGCCAAACGCACCCGTCGCCCCGAGGTAATGGCCGGTTTGGGCGGTTTTGCAGCACTTTGTGAAATCCCTGAAGGCTATCGCCAACCGGTATTGGTATCCGGCACCGACGGTGTAGGTACCAAATTGCGCTTGGCGATGAACCTGCAAAAGCACGACACAATTGGCATCGACTTGGTGGCCATGTGCGTGAACGATTTCGTCGTCACAGGCGCTGAGCCCCTCTTCTTCCTCGATTACTACGCCACCCCCAAACTCAACGTGGACGTCGCTGCCGCAGTAGTATCCGGCATCGGCGATGGCTGCCAATTGTCCGGTTGTTCATTGGTTGGTGGCGAAACCGCCGAAATGCCCGGTATGTATGAAGGCGAAGATTACGATCTCGCCGGATTCTGCGTTGGTGTCGTTGAGAAATCCGAAATTATCGATGGTAGCAAAGTCCGAGCTGGTGACGCCCTGATTGCTCTCACTTCCAGCGGCCCGCACTCCAACGGCTACTCGCTGATCCGCAAAATTATCGATGTCACCAACGCCGATCTGACGCAGGATTGCGGCGGTAAGCCCTTGGCTGACGCGCTGATGGAGCCAACCCGTATCTACGTTAAATCAGTGCTGAAGCTGATCAAAGAATCGCAAGTCAATGCCATGGCGCACATCACCGGCGGCGGCCTGACCGAAAATATCCCGCGCGTATTGCCGGATGATTGCAAAGCGGTCATCGACACCAAGAGCTGGACATTCCCACCCGTATTCCAATGGTTGCAACGCGGCGGCAATGTGGACATCCGTGAAATGTACCGCACCTTTAACTGCGGCG
>NZ_JBRFPI010000493.1:0-2831 GCF_053579595.1 Cellvibrio sp. | reverse complement strand
GCGCCCCGGAGCCTACAAAGAATTTTGCAAAGCGCTGGGTAAACGCAATATCACCGAATTTAATTACCGCTATGCCGATGCCAAAGACGCCAAGATTTTTGTCGGCGTACAAGTGGCGGCGGGTGGTAATGATCGCGCGGATTTGGTGAGCGAACTAAAAGCGCAGGGTTATGACCTGGTGGATATGACTGAAAACGAGTTGGCGAAATTGCATATCCGCCATCTGGTGGGCGGCCACGCACCGCAAGCGACAGACGAAGTGCTCTACCGCTTTGAATTCCCCGAGCGCCCGGGTGCACTTATGACTTTCCTCAACAAGGTCGCTGGCCGCTGGAATATCTCCCTGTTCCACTACCGCAACCACGGCTCGGCGTCAGCGCGCGTGCTGGTCGGCATGCAGGTGCCGAAAAAAGAATACGCGGAACTGAAAGTGTTTTTGAACGAGCTGAATTATCCCTATTGGGATGAAACCAAAAACGAGGCTTACAAGTTCTTTTTGGGCTGATCGCAGCTACAGTTTTGTTATTGCTGGTTCGATACAAAGGGTGCTTCGGCGCCCTTTGTTGTTTTGGTCGTGCAGCGTTTTGGCTATCCCCATCTATCCTTAATCCATTCGTCCAAAGGGTTAATTTATGTTCAGGAACTGGCATAAACGGTTTTTTGGTGTAATCTGGACAACGTTGTCAGAAAGATCTAGTGCCATAAAATTAAAAGTGCCCTATCAATCAACTTAAAGGCTGGAGCATCCATAATGAAATCTGCAGGTCAACATATAGCCGCGCGTTTGGGCGCATTGACGCTGGCGCTGGGGCTTGCCCAGGGCGCCTTCGCCGCTAACCTCAGCCAACAACAACTCAATGATTTTGCGGGCAAAGCCCAGCTGCGTTTTGCGGTGGTGAACAATCTGGCGGCCAAGCCGCAAGCGAAATTGACGCTGACCAATGATTCTGGAATAGCCTTGCCTGCGGGGCAGGGTGACTGGCGAATTTATTTTCATTCCGTGCGCAAACTGGATGCAACGGTAATTGAAGGTTTGAGCCTGCGCCATGTGCAAGGTGACCTGCATGAGTTGGCGCCAACCGCCGGATTTAAAGGCCTTGCGGTGGGCGCAAGCCTGGCTGTGTCCTATACCGCCAGTGCGCATATGGTGAGTTATACCGATTTTATGCCGCGCGCATTTATCGCCCAGCAGGGGGCTGATGCAGTGGTATTCGCCAATACTGATACTGAAAACCTCAAAGAATTTGTCGAGCCTTTTACCAAAGCCGAACAGCTGCAGCGCTTTTCGCCCGACCTCTATCCCATCGCCACTGCTGCCACCCGCTATCAGGATAATCTCGCCGTCAACCAGGCTGCCGCCAAGCTGGATGCCAGCCCCAAAATTATCCCAACGCCCGCCGAGGTGAAATATCGCAAAGGCACTGCGACGCTCGATAGCAGTTGGCAAATTCGTTACGCCGGGCGTTTAACCAGTGAGGCAAAATATTTTGCCGATCAATTAAAAACAGCGGGTGTAACACTGACCTCTGCTGCTGATCATGTCGCAGCAACAGGCAAAGTGATTGAGTTGAAAGTTGATAGCGCAAACGCAACAGCAGAAGCCTACACACTTGATATCGCCGCCGACAAAATTACCATCATCGGCAGCGATAACGCCGGCGCTTTCTACGGCATCCAAAGTGTGCTGAGCTTATTGCCCGCGCAAACTGCCAATAGTCACGCGCTGCCGCAACTGAGTGCGAAAGATGCACCGCGTTACAGCTGGCGCGGCATGCAATATGACATGGGGCGCAACTTCCACGGCAAGGAGGTAACACTGCGTTTGATCGAACAGATGGCGCGTTACAAACTCAATAAATTGCATTTGCATTTAACCGAGCATGAAGGCTGGCGCTTGGAGATTCCCGGCCTGCCAGAGTTGACTGAAGTCGGCGCCAAGCGCTGTTTTGATCTCACCGAACAGACTTGTTTGCTCACCCAATTAGGCACTGGCCCGCATGCATCGGGTTCGGGCAATGGCTATTACAGCACCACCGATTTTATCGAGATTATCAAATTCGCCAGCGCCCGCCACATTGAAGTAGTACCGGAAATCGACATGCCCGGCCACGCGCGCGCAGCGGTGAAGTCCATGGAAGCGCGCTACAAAAAATTGCTGAAGGCCGGTAAAAAAGCCGAAGCCGAACAGTATTTGTTATCCGATCCATTGGATAAATCCCAATACATCACCGTGCAAAGTTACACCGACAACTCCATCAACGTCTGCCTGCCATCGACCTACGCGTTTGTCGATAAAGTGATTTACGAATTGCAGCAGATGTACCGCAAAGCCGGCACCAAGCTCGTTACTTTCCACATGGGCGGCGATGAAGTGGGCGCAGGATCATGGACCGCATCGCCTGCCTGTAACGCACTCTTTACTAAAGGCGAGCAGGGCGTTGCTGGCCCGGCCGATTTGAAGCCTTACTTTGTTAGCAAAGTTTCTGCGATCACATCGGCGCGCGGTTTGGATTTGGCGGGTTGGGAAGATGGTTTGATGTACGACCCGGTCAACACCTTTAACCGCAGCCAATTTGCCAACAAACATGTGCTCGCCAATGCCTGGGATAACATTTGGGAGTGGGGCGTTGCCGACCGCGCCTACCGTTTGGCGAATGCCGGTTATGAACCGATTTTATCGCCCGCCACCCATTTGTATTTCGATCATCCCCATGAAGTGAATCCGGAAGAGCGCGGCTATTATTGGGCAGCGCGCTACACAGATACCGCAAAAGTATTTGGTTTTATGCCGGATAATCTCTACGCCAATGCCGATAAAACCCGCAACGGTG
>NZ_JBRFPI010000492.1:0-2871 GCF_053579595.1 Cellvibrio sp. | reverse complement strand
ATGTGGGCATGCTGCATCTTGACCCACAAATTCTCAGTAAAACGGATGAATTGACGGCAGATGATTGGCAGCATGTACAAAGCCATGTCGACATATCCACAAAAATCCTGCGTGATATTCCAAGCTTGTCTACGGCGATTATTACTGCTGTGGGCGAGCACCACGAACGTTGTGATGGCACAGGTTATCCGCTTGCAAAAGTGGAAAGTGAACTTTCAATCTCCGGCCAAATTCTCGCCGTTGCCGATGCCATTGTCGGTATTTATTTTAATCGTTTTAAAGCGCAAGGGCGACGTTGGCGCGAAGTAATTCCCGTGTTGGAAATGAACCGAGCCGCTTATTTGTACCGCAGCTGCGATATCGTAACAACCATGATCTTGCGCAGCGAGTTGCCGTTGCCCAATCTTGTAAGCGGCAGCGGGGTGCCTGAATTTGCGGAGCGTATGCTGCAGCAAAATTTGCATTTGCAAAATTGGTTTACGCAATTACGTGAGTGTTTGACCTCCGTGGGTTACACCCATGGCGACCGCAAGCTGCACGCATTGCAAAACGTTGTCTTGCACATTGCGACCACGTTTAAAGGTAGTCTGTTATTCAAGGAGGATTTGCGTGAATCCTTAGAATCTATGGCGAGTGAGGAGGCTGACAGCATCAGCAAAGTGGTTGCCGATGCATCGCTTGTACAACAGGAAATGGCGTTCCATTTGCAGCGCTTAAGTCGAATGATGCAAATGTATATTTCGTCGGGCGAGGGCGGGGACCCAAAAATTACCAAACGTTTGCAGGACGGCTTTACAAAAATCAGCGGCTATATCGGAAGTTCACATTAGACATTCCAATGAGATGTTCCAATACGCGGCATGTTTGATTTTTTATCTGCGCATTATTGCTGATGCCAAAATGGCTGGCCGATAGTCGGTGTGCTCGGACTGGCGGTTTGGCGTTTCTGCATGAGCCCCGCTTTATAGGCTTTTCTTCCCGCATCAATTGCATCGCCAAAGGCTTCTGCCATCATCGGTGGATTCAGTGCTTTGGCTACGGCGGTATTTAATAAAATTCCATCAAAACCCATCTCCATCGCTTCTGCCGCTTGTGATGGTGCACCAAGGCCCGCATCAATAATCATAGGTACATCTTTAATGCGCTCGCGCAGTGTGCGCAAACTGTAGCGATTTAATAAGCCTTGCCCGGTACCGATAGGCGCACCCCAAGGCATAAGTACTTCGCAGCCGACATCGAGCAATCGCTTGCACAGGATTAAATCATCAGTGCAATAAGGCAATACTTTAAAACCTTTTTTAATCAGAATTTCCGATGCTTCAACCAAGCCAAACGGGTCGGGTTGTAAATTGTAATCATCGCCAACGACTTCCAATTTAATCCAATCCGTATTAAAAATTTCGCGCGACATTTCCGCTAGTGTCACTGCTTCTTTAACTGATTTACAACCGGCAGTGTTGGGCAGCAAACGGCAGCCGCTTTCCTGGATATATTGCCAAATCGCATCGCCATCGCGATTGGCTGGGTTTTGGCGACGCAAGCCGAGAGTGACGATTTCACAGCGCGATTGGATAATGGAGTCGCGCATTAATTGTGGCGATGCGTAAAGCGCCGTGCCCAATAAAAATCGACTGGAGAAGGTTTCGCCGTAAAGGGTGAAATCTTTTTCAGGTTTGTTGTAACTCATATCAACCTCCACCCACGGGTTTGACGATATCAATTTGATCGCCATTCAATAATTCGCGCTCGGTATAAGTCGAGCGGGGTATAAATTCGCCATTAATGGCCACGGCGATTTTGCTTTCGCCATAACCCCATTGTTGCAAGGCATCACTGAGCAATGTCTTGCTGGTCAGCGATACGCTTTCGTTGTTTACACTTAGTTCAATTGTCATAAGCTCGTGCTTTTTAGTGATGATTCAGCAGTGCAGAAAAAATTGGTTCAGGTTTTTTGAAGATATGTGCCAGCACATTTTCAACTACCGCTGGCGCTAATAAATAGCCGTGGCGAAATAATCCGTTGGCGGTAATCAATCCATCGGTAATGGTCACTTTGGGTAAGTTATCCATAAACGCAGGGCGCAGGTTGGTATCCATTTCAATAATACGCGCTTCGGCAAATGCGGGTGACAGCGTGTAAAGCGCACTGCTTAATTCCAGGCTGGATTGGATAGTCACTGGCGAACGATCTTCACTTTCGATTTGGGTCGCGCCAATAATAAAGCGGTGATTGGGTTTGGGAACCACGTACAGTTGGTAGCGTGGATGCATCAAACGTACCGGGCGCTGCAAATGGATTTCTTTGGTTTCCACATGCAATGTTTCACCGCGCACGCCGCGCAAATTGCGCAGTTGTTTTTTTGCACCCAGCCCGCGGCAATCAATTACCAAATCAAAATTTTCTTCACCGTTTTCGGTAACGATTTTTCCGGGAAATGCTTCAACAGGTGAGAATTCGCGAATCATTGTGCCGAGTTTCAATAATTCATTGCCAATTAAACGCAAAAATTCGCGATTATTGACATGACCTTCTTCGCTCAAGAACAGTCCGCTATGAAAGTTGGAGTGTAAATCGGGTTCGAGTTGGTGAATTTCATGTTGGTTAACATGTTGGTAACCCTTGCAGCCGGGCAATATAAATCCAAGCTCTCGCTCAAATTGTTCGAGTTCGCTCGTATCCTGCTGATGCGCCACCACGAGGCTGCCGTTATTAAAGAATAGCGGCGTTTCGGTTGCCGGTAATTGTGCAATCCATGTGGGCCATTGCTGCAGTGCAAAAATGCCCATGCGGTAAACACCTTCATCGGATACAACGGCTTCACTTAACGGTGCAACCATGCCGGCCGCAGTAAAGGCGGCAGCGGCGCCTGA
>NZ_JBRFPI010000491.1:0-2874 GCF_053579595.1 Cellvibrio sp. | reverse complement strand
TGCCTCGCGCGATTTTGAGCAGCGCGGGTTGTGATAAAGTGTGACCATAATTGTCTCTTGATAACGTCTATTTACGATGGCGCGGCAGATTATAGCGGCTGCGCCCTGACTTGGTTTAAGGATTTCACGTTATGCCGCTGTCGCCGTCCCTGATTGAGCTTGTACACAAAAGATATCGTTGGCTAGTGGGGTTTTTCTGGTTGATGGTGCACCAGTATCAGGCCAAATCTTGCCAAAAAAGTGCCGCCTCGCTCACCTACGTCACCCTCTTCGCCACAGTGCCGATGATGACTGTGACCTTTTCGATGTTCTCTATTATCCCCGCATTCCAAAACCTGGGCGACCAGCTTCAGTCGTTGTTATTCCAGCATTTTTTACCCAACAGTGAACAAGATCTGGGAAAGTACCTGAAAGACTTTTCCGCACAGGCGCGCAATTTGACCGCCTTTGGGTTGCTATTTTTGCTCGTATCCGCCTATTTGATGCTCAAAGATATCGAACAAAATTTTAATGGTATCTGGGGTGTGCCGCGCGGCCGCCGGGGTGTTGCCAACTTTTTGCTCTACTGGGCGATACTAAGTTTGGGGCCGTTATTGCTCGGTGCAGCGCTGGGTATAAGCACTTATCTTGCATCATTTCGTTTGCTGGTTGGCACTTACGATAGCCTCGGCGTATTTGAATGGGTGTTTCAGCTTGCTCCTTGGGTACTCACTTGGGCGGCATTTACCTTGTTGTTTGTCGCTGTGCCCAACTGCAAGGTGTCGGTCAGGCACGCCATGGTCGGCGGTCTTTTCACCACACTCGGTTTTCAGGGATTAAAGGCTGCCTTCGGTTGGATTGTGGGGCATTCGTCCTTCACTCTGGTTTATGGCGCTTTTGCCGCTTTGCCTTTGTTCCTGTTGTGGGTGAATTTAATTTGGACGGTAATTTTGGGTGGGGCTGTATTCGTTCACACCATTGGTGCGCACCAGATAGTGCTGCGCGACCGCAACTACCCGGACCTTTTTGCCAGTTTGATGATTCTGTGGCGCTGTTACCGCGCGTCGGAGAAAGGTGCTGCAGTACCGGAACGCGAACTCTTACATCAGGGGCTTGCCGCAGAACAGTGGTTGCGGATTCGCGATGCGCTGGTCAAAAACCATGTGATCACTGCAAATTACCAAGGGCATTATTTGCTCAGCCAGAATCTTCATTTATTGAGTTTGCAGCAGCTAAGCGACATCCTGGAGTTGCCGCGCCAGCTTCCGCATGACAAGGATGGCTTGGCGCATGTGCCTTGGGGCGCGGATGCTATCCGTATTTTGGGGGGAGTTGATAACAATCGAGAGCAATTATTATCGGTCAGTATCGCTGGCCTTTTTGAACAGCAAACGGCTGCTACGACCAGGAGTTTAACTGACTAGATATTGATTAAACGCAAAGCTGGGTAAAAAACTCGCTGCGGGCAAAGATCCCTGACTATACTCTCCTGAGATCAACTGGATTTGGTGCCTGGAAGTTGGGCGCCACTGTTTATCGTTCGTTATGTCACTCATTTTTCACTAATTAAAAGAAACGTTTACCCCATGGCGACACCTCTACTGATTTGTGATGACTCCATGATGGCGCGCAAGCAAGTCGCGCGCTCCCTACCTGAAGGCTGGGATGTCGATATCACCTTTGCCACCAATGGTGCCGAGGGGATACAGGCTATCCGTGAAGGCAAAGGTGAGATGGTTTTTCTCGACCTCACCATGCCGGAGATGGATGGTTACCAAGTACTCGAAGCAGTAAAAGCCGAAGGGTTGGATGCAATGATTATCGTCATCTCTGGTGATATTCAGCCCACGGCACATGCCCGTGTAACACAATTGGGCGCAATTGATTTTATCCAGAAGCCTGTTAACCCGGAAAAATTGGTTGCAACCCTGAAGAAGTTTGGCCTGATCTAATCCTGCTAGTGTTTTCCCGCATGACCCGCTAGATTGCTCCGTTTTCACCGGCGGTTTAATCAATTCGGGTTCCTACTTATGCAATTCTCGCGTTTCGGCCAAAAACTCTGCACTGATGCTGGCATAGTCACGCTAATGGATGACTTGGGAGAGGCGCTGCGCGTAAATCCCGATATGATTTTTATGGGCGGCGGCAACCCTGCACGTATTCCAGAAATGGAGCAAGCGTTTGAAGGCGCACTGCGCGCAACGCTCGATAACCCGCACGAAACTCATCAACTTTTAGGCGTGTACCAGCCACCGCAAGGCGATGCGGAATTGCTTGATGCCATCGCCAACTTATTGCACAACGAATATCAATGGCCGATTTCGCGCGCGAATATCGCGCTCGCCAATGGCAGTCAATCCGCATTTTTTGTGTTGTTTAATTTGTTCGCAGGCGATTATGCCGACGGTTCAAAAAAACGAATCCAATTACCGCTCACACCGGAATATTTGGGTTACAGCGATTTGGGAATCAGTGCGGATTTTTTTACCGCAACACGCCCTAGCATCGAAATGCTGCCCGATGGTTTTTTTAAATATCACGTCGATTTTTCGCAACTCAAGATTACCAATGAGACGGGCGCGCTCTGCGTATCGCGCCCCACCAATCCCACAGGTAATGTAATTAGCGATGAAGAATTAGTAAAACTGGATGAGTTGGCGCGCGCGCATCAAGTTCCATTTATTGTCGATGGCGCTTACGGAACGCCTTTCCCGAATATTTTATTTGCCGATGCCCAACCGCATTGGAATGACAACACCATCCTCGTGCTCAGCCTTTCCAAGTTGGGCTTGCCCGGTGCACGCACGGGTATTGTTATCGCCAACCCCGATGTGATTAACGCCTTCGCCAAAGACAATACCATTTTAAGTTTAGCCACCGCCAATTTCGGCCCCG
>NZ_JBRFPI010000490.1:0-2886 GCF_053579595.1 Cellvibrio sp. | reverse complement strand
GCGCAAGCATTCCAAAAATCCTGATACGGGTGGAACACAGTTCATATTGCCTACTACAGGCTCAACAATAATGCAGGCGATTTGGTCGCCCAGTTTGGCAAAACATTCACGCACTTGTTCGGCGTTGTTGTAATCGAGCGTGAGTGTGTGATCGGCCAATACTGCAGGTACACCCGGTGAGCTGGGTACGCCGAGTGTCAGTGCACCGGAACCGGCTTTAATGAGCAGTGAATCTGAATGGCCGTGATAGCAGCCTTCGAATTTAATAATTTTATCGCGCTTGGTGAACGCGCGGGCTAAACGGATTGCACTCATGGTCGCTTCAGTACCAGAACTGACAAAACGCACCATATCCATATTGGGAATCAGGTTGCAGAGTTTTTCTGCGAGCGTGGTTTCTCGTTCAGTGGGTGCACCAAAACTCAAACCAAATTTTGCGGTTTCGATGACGGTGTTAATTACTTCAGGATGGGCATGGCCGAGTACCATTGGTCCCCAGCTTTGAACGTAATCGATATATTGTTTACCGTCCGCATCCCACACATAAGCACCCAGCGCACGCTCAAAAAATATCGGTGTGCCACCGACGGCCTTAAAGGCTCGTACGGGCGAATTGACTCCGCCGGGAATGGTTTTTTGGGCTTGTAAAAATAATTCTTCTGAGCGGCTCATAGTTAATCCTGATCGGTAAAAGATAATTCAATGAATTTTTTGGCTTGGGCAGTAATGTCTTCTGCTGAAAATAAGCTGTGGCAGACAGCGAGCATATCGGCGCCCGCATCTAATAATTGCTTGCCGTTATCCAGAGTAATTCCTCCGATAACAACGATAGGTGTATCGCTAAATGCTTTGCGTGCATCGCTGATTAATGAAATCGGCGCAGGGCGTGCATCAGGTTTTGTATTCGAGGAAAAAAAACGCCCAAATGCAATGTAATTGGCACAGTCTTTTATAGCCTGCTGCGCAAGCGCCAGTGAGTCATGACAGGTGACGCCGATAATTGCGCGGCTGCCGAGAATAATCCGTGCAGCAACAGGATTGGTATCACCTTGGCCCAAATGTACGCCGTGTGCGCCGACTTCTTGCGCGAGACTCACATCATCATTGATTAATAACTGCGCCTGATGCTGATTGCAGAGATCGAGTAAACGTTTGGCTTCAAATAAACGGCGTGCATGATCTGCTGATTTATCGCGGTACTGCACCAGCTTGCAACCGCCTTTGAGCGCAGCTGAAACGCCGGCAAATAATGTATCGCCAGGTAGCAATTGTGAGTCGGTAATTGCGTAGAGGTTATTGTTCATTTTAAAAAGGTTTTACCACCACCAAAATAACAATACCGATTAATAGAAACACCGGTAATTCGTTAAACACGCGAAAAAACTTATGGCTCTTGGTGCAGCGGTCATCGCGCAGTTGTTTGAAATAGGCGATGCAGGCGTGGTGATATCCGGTCAACAGCACTACCAGTGCGATTTTGCACCAGTACCAGATTTGTGTGGAGTAATACTCCCAACCGAGCCAGCTCATCCAGATACCAAAGGTATAGGTCGCAATCATCGCAGGGTTGGCAATACCGCGCAGTAATTTTCGCTCCATAATTTTAAAGCGTTCGCGGCTGATCTCGTCTTCGCTCATGCTGTGGTACACAAACAGACGCGGCAAATAAAAGAGCGCGGCCATCCAGCTGACAACAGAAATAATATGGAAGGCTTTTATCCAGAGCATAGGAGCATCTCAAACGTTAAATACGGTAATAGTCATCGATTTTTGCGCGGCTGATTATACCCAGTGGCTGGTGGGAATCGCTAAGTGATTCCACCCAGAGTGCATCGATTTTCTGGCGATTCATCAAATCGAGCGCTTCAAATAAATTTGCATCGGCAGCGATACGCGCGAGGTCATAGCGGCGCGCGGGAATTTCCTGCAGGTTGATAATGGCATCCGTTGCGACCTCTGCTTGCTGCAGATAATTGTGCAGGTCGGCGGGTTGCAGCAGTTGATTAGAGTCGCGCAACAAAATCCAGTGCGGGTGATGGGCGAGTATTTGCTGTGCCCCGGCAATACTGATCTGATTTTGCGTTACCACCAAATGCCGATCCATTAATCCGCGCACGCCAGTGCGGCTGAGCAGCTGTTCCATCATTTCAGAGGTACGGAATTTTCCCTGGATACGCAGTACATGTTGGAATAGCCCATCGCAGCGAAATACCCAGCGGGTTGTGAGGCAGGCGGCAATCACCACTAACATGCTTGGGAAAATAATATTGGGGTTATAGGTGAGCTCGAGGATTGCCATCATTGCCGCAAGTGGTGCGTTGAGTGTTGCGCCCATCATCGCGCCCATTCCCAAAATCACATAGAGGCCGATAGCGCTTGCTGAGCCGGGCATAAGTATTTGCGCGGCACTACCGACTGCGCCGCCAACGCAGGCCCCGATAAACAGCAGCGGTCCCACCACGCCGCCGGGCATACCGACGCCGAGGCTAATCGATGTGGCAAAGAGTTTGGTCACTGCAATCGCTAACAACAACGCAAAACCTATATCGCCCGCCAAGGCGCTACTTATTGTGTCGTAACCCACACCCATAATCTGCGGAATCCACAGGGCGCAAATACCGGTGAATAATCCCGCCAAGGCAAGGCGCAAGGCGATAGGGCGGTTTAGCGCCCAACGGCAGCTCGCGCCGTGCAGGCGAATGTAAGCAGCAGCAAATGCAGCAACTACTAGGCCGACCAATCCCATCAACGGCAGTTCGCGCAAGTCGCCCATTACTGATTGCGCGTTAATAAAAGCGATCTCCGGCCCAAAGGCGAGGCGAGTCATAGTTGCACCCGCGACTGCAGCAAGAATGACGGGAATAAACCCGGCGATGGTGTATTCCA
>NZ_JBRFPI010000489.1:0-2903 GCF_053579595.1 Cellvibrio sp. | reverse complement strand
AATGGCATCATGGCCATGACTGGCTTGTTGATGGACACCGAGCTGGATGCCAAACAAAAGCGTTTCGCCCGCGTCGCCCGTCGTTCCAGCGAAGATTTGCTGCTGATCATCAATGACATTCTCGACTTCTCCAAAATCGAAGCGGGTAAGCTTGAGCTTGAATATCGCCCCTTCCAGCTTAATTTGTTGGTGGAAGATATAGCCGAGCGCTACGCGCCAATCGCCCAGGGGAAAAAACTGGAATTGCTGTGTAAAACGCCCTTGCCGCCGCTGTCAGTGGTGGGCGATTCAGCGCGTTTGGGGCAAATCCTCACTAATCTGCTGAGCAATGCGATCAAATTTACCGAAGCCGGTGAAGTGGAAATCGATATCCAACTGATTGCCGAACGAGATGGCATGGTGCAACTGGAGTTTGGTGTGCATGACACCGGTATTGGTATTAACCCGGAGCAACAAGCACGCCTGTTTCAATCCTTTACCCAGGCCGATTCTTCTATGGCGCGCAAATACGGCGGCACCGGCTTGGGGCTGACCATTTCACAGCGCCTGACCCAAATGATGGGCGGCGAAATAGGTTTGCAGAGTGAGGCAGGCAAGGGCAGTTATTTCCACTTTCAACTCACCATGCAAAAAGTAAATGACCCGCGCGACTGCCAGCTTGTTACCGGTTTTGGCCAACTGCATACCCTCATAGTGGATGACAACCCTACCAACCGCGAGATTCTCGAATACTGGCTGAAATCCTGGGGTATGGCGCCGGTGCTGGCAGCCTCTGCGCCCGAGGCGTTGACTCTCTTGCAGGAACAGGCTCAGGCGGGTACTCCGTTTGAATTGATGCTGACCGATTGGTGCATGCCGGACATGGATGGCGGGCAATTACTGGATGCCGTTGCTGCTGATGCGCGTTTTAACAACATGGCAATTATCGTGTTGAGTTCGGCGGGCATGGCAGCGCGCCCTGAAGTGGCAGAGCGTGCGCCACTGCTGCTGAAACCGGTGCGCCAATCGGAGTTGCACAACCTGATCGCTCAGGTCATCGCTGGTGATTTAACACGAAAATTCCACAGCTTTGAGCCGGTTGTCAGCACCACAACACTGGCGAAACTAACGGGGCGGGTATTGTTGGCGGAGGACAATCCGGTCAATCAGGAAGTGGCCAGTGCCATGCTGCAGCGCGTGGGCGTGAGCATGAAAATTGCCAATAACGGCCGTGAGGCGATCGATTTATTGCAACTGGAAAGTTTTGACCTGGTATTGATGGACTGTCAAATGCCGATTATGGATGGCTTTGAGGCAACCGCCAGTATCCGTCAACGCGAAGCCGAATTGGGCTTGGCTGCGATACCGATTATTGCGCTCACTGCCAACGCCATTAGCGGCGACCGTGAACACTGCCTCGCGCTCGGTATGGATGATTACCTCAGCAAACCCTTCGCACAGGAGCAGTTGCACGAGTTATTGGCGCGCTGGTTACCAACGCGCAGGGCCCAGCCTGAAACAGTTGCTGCACCTGCTGAAGTTACTCCGACAAACACGCAACTTGCTGTTCCGGCAAAGGCTCCATCAATTGAAATTGACCAGCAAGTCATTCGCCAACTGCGCGAACTGCGCGAAGGGTTGTTGCCACGCATTATTGGTTTATTCCGCAGCAGCAGCCCCCCATTGCTCGCCCAACTTGAAATGGCGGTGGCTCAGCGCGATGCAGATCTGCTTTATAAAACGGCGCACAATTTTAAAAACAGTGCTGCCAACCTCGGTTTGGTGGAGTTGGCAGCAGCTTGCCGCGACTGCGAGTCCAAGGCGCGTCAGGGTGATCTGGAACAGGCTGAGCAACAGCTGCATAGCATCCAAACACTTTACGGTTTATCGCTACAGGGGCTAGTTGAACTGGAGCGAGGGGAGCAAGACGAGTGAAAGAATTAACATCGACAGGCATTTCATTGCCTGAGTCAGGTGCAGGAGCGTTGGTCTTGGTAGTCGAGGACGATGAAGCTGCGCGCCTGACCACCAGTATTACCTTGGAGCGGGCGGGTTATCAAGTAATGGAGGCGGCCGACTGTGCCAGTGCTCGCGAGTGTTTTGCCGAGCGTAAACCCGATATTGTCTTGCTCGATGTGCTCTTACCCGACGGCGATGGCTACAGTTTGTGCCGCGAATTTCTTGCCCAACCGCGCGGGCGAGATCTGCCAATCGCGATGGTAACCGGGCTGGATGATATCAATTCCATCCATCAGGCCTATGAATCCGGTGCGACCGACTTCATCACTAAACCGGTTAGCTGGGGCACTTTACCTTATCGCATCCAATTTATTTTGCGGGCCAAGCAAGCACTTAACGACGCCAGTATCAGTGAAGGCAAGATGCGCGCACTGCTCGCGGGGATCCCCGACATTATTCTGCGCATAGACCGCGATGGCCATGTCATTGATATGCAAGTTGGCTCCTACGTGAACGAGATGGAAGAGTGGGTCGTCTATGATCCCACCACCGGTGAAGGCCATTTGCCGGGGCCTGTATACCGGATCCTTGCTCCGCAAATCCGCCGGGTGTTTGCGGGTAAAGGTGAACAGCTGGTCGAGTTTGAATGGTCGCAAGCGCAGAAAAGGCAGCGCACTTGGGAGGCGCGGGTGATTCTGCGTGAGCAGGACGAAGTGGTGATGGTGATCCGCGATATCACCCAGCGCAAACAGCAGGAGGCCGAGTTGCGTTTATGGGCCAAGGTATTCGAGGGTAGCAATGAGGCGATCCTGATTACTGATGCGCACTTGAACATTATTTTGGTCAACAAAACCTATGAAAAAATCATGGGTTATACGGAAGAAGAAGTGCTGGGTGTTGATACCGCCACGGTCGGCGCCCGGCTGCATTCGCACAGCTTTTTCCGCAACCTCGTGCATATCCTC
>NZ_JBRFPI010000488.1:0-2906 GCF_053579595.1 Cellvibrio sp. | reverse complement strand
GCCCCGGTTGGATTTTTTATCAAAAAGGCCTACCGGCACTAGCGCGTTTACAGCCGGATATGAATTCATTGGTAGCTCTTGGCAGCTTGGCCGCCTGGAGCTATTCGTTAGTCGCAACCTTTACACCTGACGTCCTTCCTGTTGGCACGGTGAACGTTTATTTCGAGGCAGCGGCGGTAATAGTCACACTGATTTTGTTGGGTAGGTTGATGGAAGCCAATGCCCGTGGTCGCACCAGCGATGCGATTGCCCGCCTTGTAAAACTCCAACCCCACAGTGCAACTCGTTTGCGTGAAGATAAGCAAGAAACTGTAGAGCTCTCGTTGATTCAACCCAATGATCTGCTGTTGGTTCGCCCGGGTGAGCGCATTCCGCTCGACGGAGAAATCGTTGAAGGTAGTTCATTTATCGACGAATCCATGATGACTGGAGAACCCATTCCCGTAAGTAAAACGATTGCGACAGAAGTCATTGGCGGTACGCTCAATACCACGGGCTCGTTCACCTATCGCGTTACCAAAACCGGTAAAGACACGCTGCTGGCGCAGATCATTGAGTTGGTTGAAACAGCGCAAGGTTCAAAGTTGCCGATACAAGCGCTGGTAGATCAAATTACTCGTTGGTTTGTGCCGGCGGTAATGTTGATAGCTGCATCGACGTTTTTTGTATGGCTACTTTTTGGACCTGAGCCCGCACTAAGTTTTGCACTCGTCAATGCGGTAGCCGTTTTGATTATTGCGTGCCCTTGCGCCATGGGCCTGGCAACACCCACATCGATAATGGTGGGAACTGGGCGTGCAGCGAGCCTGGGGTTGTTATTTCGCAGCGGCACAGCATTGCAAACACTTGCAGAAGTGAAGACCATCGCCTTTGACAAAACCGGCACCCTAACGCTTGGCAAACCCAAACTTACCGATTTTATTGTTGCATCCGGATTTGAAAAAAATGCGGTCCTTGCATTATCTGCTGCTGCAGAACAGCACTCGGAGCATCCGATTGCAAATGCACTGGTAGACGCTGCGGCGTCAGAAAAAATCGCGCTCGGCACTTTGGAAACATTTGAAGCAATTCCCGGCTATGGATTAAAAGCGAAGGTGTCTGGCGAAGAAATTAATATAGGTGCGGATCGCCTTTTTGAAAAACTCAGCATTAATCTTGATGTATTTAGCGCAACTGCACAGCAACTGGCAGCTGAGGGTAAAACGCCAATTTATGTTTCCGTCAACAATCACATTGCCGCAGTGATGGCGCTTGCCGATACCATAAAACCCGGAACCGTTGCTGCGTTGAAAGCCCTACACTCACTCGATTTTAAAATCGCCATGATCACCGGTGACAATCAACGTACCGCTAATGTAATTGCAAAACAATTGGGCATTGATCTGGTGATTGCCGAGGTATTGCCCAATCAAAAAGTAGCGGCGGTGAAAGAATTGCGCAAACAACACGGCGCAATTGCCTATGTTGGCGATGGCATTAATGATGCGCCCGCGCTTGCAGAAGCCGATTTAGGTTTGGCGATTGGGACAGGCACGGACATCGCAATTGAAAGCGCCGATCTGGTACTGGTGAGTGGTGATATTCAGGGCGTGCCCAAAAGCATCGCCTTGGCACGCGCTACTATGCGCAACATTAAGCAAAATCTATTTTGGGCGTTTGCTTACAACATTGCATTGATTCCGCTGGCCGCTGGTATTGCTTATCCGTTTTTTGGGTTACTCTTATCACCTATGTTGGCCGCTAGCGCTATGGCACTCTCCAGCGTCTTTGTCGTCACCAACGCACTGCGCTTACGCAATTGGAAAACCGCTACGGAGTAAAAATCATGAGCCGATTTGCCCACAGCGATTTAGCAGCGCAATGCCACGGAGATAATCGGCCTGATTGCCCGATTTTGGATGGACTCGCCTGCACTCACAAACACTAGCGGAATATTTTTATGATTGCGCGTAAACACTTGCACCTTATTGTGATCGCTCTGTGCCTGTGGCTACCGCTGCAGGCAATGGCGGGGCAATGGCTGCATTGTGCGCAACTGGACGCTAGTTTGATGCAAGCGGATGAATCACCTGAAGCCACGCCACATTTTTCTTGCCACGATACACCGGTAGAAACACAATCGGATTATCCAGCATCAAACACTGACCAAGGCAATTCAGCCGATACGCAATCTTGCAAACACTGCCAGTTTTCTTGTACTTGGCACTCAGCATTAGTACTGCGCGAATTTACTCAGCCTATTTTTGACATTCTCATCCTCTATACACAATTTACCTCCCCCTCCCCTGCACAACCTCTACTAGCGATGCCGCAGCGGCCACCACGACTTTACAGTTAAATTTTTACTGATCAACACTGATAAACCTTTCGGTTTAATCGATTTTTCGCTGTTAACTTGCTGCACCGATGTTGTTACGTTCGGTCAATAGTTAAGGACATTTAAAAATGAACTCCACTAACCTGCTCCTTCGTAGCGGCTTACTCTTTTGCGTAAGCCTGCTGCTCAGTGCCTGTACCACTACACCAACACAAAATTCAGTGGCGTTGGCCACTGAACAACTTAGTCAAACGCATCCCGGTGCCAGTTTATCCTCTGTGCCGGCGCACATTGATGACAACACAATTGATCTGAAATCAGCGATCCAACTTTTACTTAGCCAATCCCCACAAGTGCGTATTGAACTGGCGCGGCTGGGCATTGCCGATGCGCAGCGCCTTCAAACGGAATTAATCAGCAATCCGCATTTATCGATCGGTGCATTAAAGCCGGAGGAGGGAGGGCGCTGGCAATTGGACGTCGGCTTAAGCCAACCACTGTTGGAATTATTTACCCGTCCACTGCGCCGCCAACTTGCCGACGATAATTTGCTCAGTGTGCAATTGCGTTTGCAATCGCGCCTGCAAAC
>NZ_JBRFPI010000487.1:0-2924 GCF_053579595.1 Cellvibrio sp. | reverse complement strand
GTCCAGGCCCTGAAAATTAATTAGTCCGTTGGTTTTGCAAAATCACCCGCGGCTCTGCAACGGGCACCAATTTTCCATCGCGCAATTGAATCGCCTGCGATGCCCCCATAGTCGGCCAAATTTTCAGGTCATGACCTTTTTTCTGCAGCGATTTCTGAATCTCAATTGGCATAGCCGCTTCTACAAATAATAAATTCGGATTCCACTGCTGATGAATACGTGGCTGTGCCATAGCCTTTTCTACCGGCATTGAATCATTCAGCGTGTACAATAATGTTTGTACCACTTGCGAAATAATCGTCGGGCCACCTGCAGCACTGAGCGCCATTACCGGTTCACCATTTTTAAAAACCAGTGTCGGGCTCATGCTGGACAATGGCCGTTTGCGTGCGGCAATCGCGTCTGCATCAGACCCCACCAAACCGAATGCCTCAGCCGCACCGACCTGCGCAGAAAAATCATCCATCTGGTTATTCAATACCACTCCGGTTCCCGGAATAACGACTTTGCTACCAAAGCTGGTGTTGACTGTGGATGTGATCGCCACCCAATTGCCATCCAAATCCGCTGCGGCGATATGGGTGGTGTGTTTGTTCATAAAAAGTTGGATATCCACGTCGGGGCTGCCTGCCGAGAAATCCGCAGTGGTTTTTTCCAAACTGATTTTTCGGGCGATGGTTTGTGCGTAGCGTTTATCGGCAAGGCTCAAAGGTACCTTGGTGAAATCACTATCGCCTAACCAATGTGCACGGTCGGCAAACGCAAATTTCATCGCTTCAGCAATTAAATGGTAACGCTCAGCAGGCGCTAATTTATCCAAATCAAATTGCTCCAGGATATTTAAAATTTGCGCAACGTGAACACCGCCAGAACTCGGCGGGGGAAAACCATACAGTGTATAACCCGCAAATTCAGATACGATGGGTTTGCGCATTTTTACTTGATAGTTAGCAAAATCCTTATGGGTAATAAGCCCTCCGTTAGCGGCCATCCAGCGCCCGGTTTTTTTTGCGAAATCGCCGGTATAAAAATAACGCGGGCCCTGCTTGGCAATTGCACGATAAGTCGCCGCCAAATCTTTTTGTTGCAGCGATGAAAATGCTGCAAGTGGTTTATTATTTTTATCCAAATAAATCGCTGCACTGGCAGGAAATTTTGCCAAATTATCCTTAGTTGCCGCGATGCGCTCAGCCAATGCCGGCGAAATGGAAAAGCCTTTTTCAGCCAAATCCGCAGCGGGCAAAATAACATCGCGAAACTTTAAATTTCCACCCAGCTTTTGTAATTTATCCAATGCGGCAACTGAACCGGGAATACCTGCAGCTAGCGCACCTGTGCGGCTCAATTCAGGATCGGCTTTGCCATCGACAACAAACATGTCACGTGTTGCTCCAGCAGGCGCCATCTCGCGCCCGTCTATCGCCAGAATTCGGCCGTCAGCCATGCGGACCAAAATAAAACAACCGCCACCGATACCAGAGTTGTGACCATCGACAACACCAAGGGTAAAAGCTGCTGCAATTGCAGCATCAATCGCATTGCCGCCGCGCGCCACAACCTCCATGGCAATTTGTGTGGCATAGGGGTTCACTGTAGCAACCGCCGCCCTGCCATCCCCGCTCACTTGTGCGTAATTATTCGCTTGTTCCGCAGCCAAAACCTGACCGGAAAAGCCAACAATGAATAATCCCATCCATAAAACAAATAACGTTTTCATATCACCAACCAATTTTGTGTACGACGAGCCGGAAGTCTATTACCTGCGGGAGGATTCGGCTATAGGCATTGCCTACCTGATCATAGATATTGCCATTAACCATGGTCTACACTGCAACACGTGATTTTTCATAACCATTCTCCAAAGATTCATTAACCAGCAGGAGTTTATTTATGCGCTTAATAACAAGGGCGTTGCTATTGGCAGGCAGTACATTAACTGCTCTACCGGCATTAGCAGCCGAAGGCATGTGGACGTTGGGCAATTTACCACATGAAACTTTGGCAAAAACCTACGGATTTAAACCCACCTCCGCATGGGTGGATAAATCCATGCGCAGCGCCGTTCGCTTGGCGGGTGGCTGCTCCGGTTCGTTTGTATCGGCGCAGGGATTGGTACTCACCAATCATCACTGCGTAATTGGTTGCGTGGAAGACTTATCCAGCGAAAAACAAGATCTGGTCAATAACGGTTTTCTCGCCAAGAATCTTGGCGAAGAAAAACAATGCCCGGGCATGGAAGTGAATCGCTTGGAAAAAACCGAAGATGTGACCGCTCGCATGCAAAAAGCACTCGCGGGCTTATCCGGCAAAGCATTTAGCGATGCAAAAAAAGCCGAACAGTCACTGATTGAAAAAGAATGTGTAGGTGACACTGGCGACCAGCGCCGCTGCGACATTGTCGAACTGTACGGTGGTGGCCAATACCATGTCTATCAATATGCGCGCTATCAGGACGTGCGCCTGGTATTTTCACCGGAATATGCAGCAGGATTTTTTGGTGGCGACCCGGATAATTTTAATTTTCCGCGCTACAACCTCGACATGAGTTTATTGCGTGTTTATGACCGCGCCGGTAAACCACTTGTCAATGCTGATTGGTTTCCTATCAACACCAAAGGCGCCAAAGAGGGCGAACTGGTAATGACCCTCGGCCACCCCGGCTCCACGCAACGCCAACTGACCATGATGGAACTGGAAACCCAGCGCGATCTGGTATTGCCTTTTCGCTTGATGCTCGCATCGGAATATCGCGGGCTGTTATTGCAATACTCAACGCAGAGTGAAGAAAACGCACGCATTGCGCAAACTGAATTGACCATGGTGGAAAATGGTTTGAAAGCGCGCACCGGTATGTTCCAGGCGCTCCTGTCACCCAGTGTTATGCAACAAAAACGCGAACAGGAAAATGCATTTCGCAATTGGGT
>NZ_JBRFPI010000486.1:0-2937 GCF_053579595.1 Cellvibrio sp. | reverse complement strand
TTCCTGTTGTGGCATTGTTTGTGACAGGCCGCCCCATGTGGATCAATCGTGAATTGAATGCCTCTGATGCGTTTGCAGTTATTTGGCAGCCGGGAACTGAAGGCGCTGGCATTGCCGATGTGATTTTCAAAACTGCTGATGAGCAAATTAATTATCCTGTTAAGGGACGTTTGGCTTTCTCTTGGCCCAAATCGCCGGATCAAGGCACGTTGAATATTGGTGATGAAAATTATGATCCATTGTTCGCCTATGGTTTTGGTTTGAATTACGGTGATGCAGACACCTTGGGTGATGACTTGTCGGAAGAGGGAATAGTGTTTGAGTCCAGCTCTGCGATATTGGAATTATTCAACCGTCGCCCCATGGGTGCCTACGGCATTATTTTGGAAGGTAAAAATAATGACCGCGCCAATCTCAATGGCAATATCGCCAGCGTTTCAACACTGACGGTAACTTGTGTGGACCGCGATGTGCAGGAAGATGCGCGCCGTGCTGTGTGGAATGGCCAAGGTGAGGGGTTGGTTGCTATCTCAACGCTGAACCGTCAGGTGTTGAGTGATTACTACGAATCAGATTCTTCTTTGGTGTTTGATATCAAAGTAGATGCTGCACCTGCTGATAAGGCTTGGGTGCGCATTGGCTGTGGTCCTTCCTGTTATTCGCAAGTGGATATTACCCAGGAACTCACCAGTATTGCCGGCACCGGTTGGAAAACCTTGACGGTAGATTTGAAGTGCTACCCGGATGCTGGTACGGACTTTGGCTTGAAACGCACGCCACAAGAATTGTTTGCCCTTATTCTTGAGCCATTTACCCTCGTGGCCAATAACACATTGGATGTTACTTTCGCACAGGTGCGTATTGAAAAAGGCTTGGCGCAAGGCGCCAGTGTACGCCTCAACTAATCCTTCCCAGCCGTTAATATGCAAGCCGCACAAGTATTTGTGCGACTTTTTTGTGCCTGCTATTTCGGTCTTCATTCATGCAATTTATGTTATTGCATCACAGTTGTGCAAATTTAAAAAGCGGCGTGCATTTTTGTGGGCGTTTATTGTGCGATAAATTTTTCCAGATTGAATTTAATTGGCGCGTTAAAAATTATTATGTCCCCATAAGGGTGCGTGTAAAAAAATGTGAATTTTTCGTGGTGTTTTTTTTAACGTTTTATATCTCCTTGATTAATAATGATTTATTCCTTTAGGGATAGTTTAGGAAATCAATTGGCATAAGCCTTGCTCTAATGGATTTCAGTCACCTCCATGTTATGCCGCATACACACAAGAAACTTTTTAGTGCATAGCAAATATAAATTTTATGTTCAAATTTATTGGCCGGGTGCGGATGAACTACACACATTTATGAAAATCTTTGGAGAAGGCTCTATGAAAAAAAATACGATTCATCTTCTTGTTGCTGCGGCAAGTTCGCTGCTTTGTGCTGCTCCAAGTATTTCAGCAAAAACATTTACTGAGTCCATGCAGCAAGGTAGCGTTATCAAAGTAAATTTTCGCACACGTTATGAAGATGTCACCGAAGATGTTCTCAATGCGCAGGGAAATAAATCCGGCGAGAAAGAAGCGAATGCCTGGACCACCAGATCGCGTTTGTCTTATCAATCCGGTGCCTGGAATGGTTTTGGGTTTACTGCGGAAATGGATAATGTGAGTGAGATGACGAATGAAGTCGATTATCGCACTGCAGGTAATGATCCACTGAATACCAATAAAGCAATCATTGCTGATCCGATTGGTACTGAAGTCAATCAAGGCTTTATTTCTTACACCACATTTAACAATCAAATTAAATATGGTCGCCAGCGTTTGGTTCTCGACAATGCCCGCTTTATTGGCAATGTGGGTTGGCGCCAGAACGAGCAGACATACGATGGTGTCTCGCTCACCAACAAAGCAATTCGCTACACCAATTTTACGTATGCGTATATTAAAAATGTGAATCGTGTGTTTGGTGAGGCCAATGCCGGATTGGGCGATTTAAATATGAATAGTCATGTGTTAAATGCCAGTTATACCGGCTTTGATGCGGGCAAATTAATTGGCTATGCCTATCTGTTGGATGTGGAAAACCCCATAGCCCAGTTTGGTTTGACCAGCGATACCTTTGGTGTACGTTGGCAGGGTACAGCGGGTGAAACTTTTACCTATAACCTCGAATATGCCGCTCAACAAGATGCAGGCGCAAAACAAGCGTTTGACGCAGATTATTTGCTCGCTGAAGGAACCTATACGGTTTCACGCTACAGCATTGGTTTGGGTTATGAAGTGTTGGGTTCTGATAATGGTGCTTATGGCTTTGCAACTCCTTTGGCAACCTTGCATGCATTTAATGGTTGGGCAGATAAGTTTTTAGCTACACCTAAGGATGGTCTTGAAGATAAATATGTAAACCTGGGTGTGACTTTTGCGGGTGCGCAAGCGCTGGTGAGCTATCACAAATACGATGCAGATTTTGGCAGCGCCGATTACGGTGATGAAATTGATTTGAGTATCAGCAAAAAAGTGGGTGCCGTTGTGTGGACTGCAAAATATGCGCAATATGCAATGGGCGATGCTGCCACTAAAATTACCGACACTGATAAATTTTGGGTAATGGCGGATTGGAATTTTTAATGCAATATTTTAAAAATTTTTGCTGAATGAATTATTGGAAAAGGATATTCAAATTGTTTTTAATAAACCCTCGCCATTTGGTGAGGGTTTATTTTTTTGGCAAACTGAAAATTATTCGGGATGAGCATCCAAATTGGGTTTATTCGCCTCGGTTTTATTCTCCAGTAATTCATTTTCTGCTTTGGGTGTCACTGGCAAAATCGAATCAGGTGCATACCACAATGCATGGTAGCTCAGTTGCTGCCAGCCCCACCGGTTCTTCTACCTCACGGCCATTGTGATTTCGAGTTTTTATGCACTGGCCAAACAC
>NZ_JBRFPI010000485.1:0-2960 GCF_053579595.1 Cellvibrio sp. | reverse complement strand
ACACCAATCATCAGACAATCAGCGGGTTTGACGCCAGTTGGACAGAATTAATCCGTCCGAATCGATGGAAATTTTGCATAATCAGCAACTGCTGACATCCCGCCCGACGACATTAACAGGAGTTATCCATGAGAATTCACAGCCTGCAACATGTTCCCTTTGAAGATATCGGCAGCATGGCAAGCGACTTTCGCACACGCGGTTATGCGCTCACCACGACCCATTGGTATCGCGGCGATCTAGCACCAGCAGTGAGTGATTTTGATGCTTTAGTGGTGATGGGCGGCCCCATGGGGATTTACGATGAAGCAATTTACCCTTGGCTAGCCGATGAAAAAATCCTGATTAAAGAGACCATCGCCGCAGGGAAAATCGTGTTGGGAGTTTGTTTGGGCGCGCAGCTGATTGCTGATGTGCTGGGCGGAAAAGTCACGCGCAACCCACACAAAGAAATTGGCTGGTTGCCCATTATTATCAATCCCACTGCCGCAATACATCCCATCGCGCAGGTCTTTGCGCGCTACCCGAATGTATTTCACTGGCATGGTGATACATTTGCATTACCACCTGGCGCGGTGCATCTCGCCAGCAGCGAAGGCTGCGCTAATCAGGCGTATGTTTTTCAAGATCAGGTCTACGGTTTCCAATTTCATTTGGAAACCACACCTGCATCGGCGCGGGCATTAATTGAACATTGTGCGGAGGATATTGATGGTTCGCGCTACACACAATCGGCGCAAACCATTCTCGCAAGCGATGAAAAATTTGCGCAGATTAATCACGCGATGAGTGAAGTGATTGCGATCATTTTTGGCTCAGAGCAACACCTTAACTCAGAGCACCACGCCAAATAAATGCCCTGCCGCTGCGGTTAAGGCCATAGCGGCAGCGCCCCAAAAACCAACTCGCGCAGCCCCAATAAACGTATTTGCCCCGCCCACTTTTGCCGCAAGCCCACCCAATAACACCAACGCCAGTAACGAGCAAGACACAATCGCAAACGAAAGATATTGCGCAGGATGCAAGAGCACAACCAATAACGGGATCAGCGCACCCACTGCAAAGGTTGCGGCCGATGTCAGCGCCGCTTGCAATGGCCGTGCGCTAAACATATCGGTAATACCCAACTCATCGCGCGCGTGGGCGCCGAGCGCATCGTGCAGCATTAATTGTTTGGCTACTTCACGCGCGAGTTCGCGCTCCAAACCACGCGCGACGTAAATTTCTTCCAGTTCGCGATGCTCACCCGCCGAATCAGTCGCAAGTTCATGGGTCTCGCGTGCAAGATCGGCGGCCTCAGTGTCTGCCTGTGAACGAACCGACACATATTCGCCCGCCGCCATACTCATCGCACCGGCCACCAAACCCGCAACACCTGCTAGTAAAATTGCAGAGGAATCCGCCCGCGCGGCGGCGATACCCATCATCAAACTAGCAGTAGAAATAATGCCATCGTTTGCACCGAGAACTGCAGCGCGCAACCAACCTGAATGATGGGAACGGTGACCTTCGCGATGGCGCATAGGCTTAAGACTCTTTGTTGATTAATGAAATACGTTTTAAGGTGTTATCGCGCTTCACGTAGTGATGAAACAAACCCGCCAATACATGCAAGCCAATCAGGTAATAACCAATTTCACCCACCAAACCATGCCAGTGCTCAACTTGTTCCGCCAAGTCATGATTTTCACCCACTAGCGGCGGCAACTCCAATCCAAAAAAAGGCACACCATGACCTTCAGCACTTAAAATAATCCAGCCGGCAATCGGCATAAAAATCATGAATGCATAGAGCGACAAATGCATAATTTTTGCGAGCACATTTTCGAGCGGTTTAGGCGTGGGCACTATTGCCGGTGTAGGACTGGAGAGACGCACACCCAAGCGAGCCACCACCAAAATCAATACAGTGATACCAAACATAAAATGCAGCGCCTTCATCAGCTCACGGGGATCGCTACCCTTCGGGAAAATCCCACGGAATTCCATAGTCACATACACAGCGATCAAGAGTAAAAACATAAACCAATGCAAGCCAATAATAATCGGGCTATAGCGGTTAACAGTATTGGGATTATTCATCGTTATTCCTCTGCAAGTTTTTTATTGTGAAGATCTTATTTATACACCCGACCCTGGTATTTCAACCAACCGCCGGGATGCGTACCTTTTGGGTCATGATGTGTCCAGTGGATCACGCCCCCTTTTTGATTCCACTCGTATTCGCCATAAAATTCCAATTGCTCGCCCTCGCGCAAATTTTCCACACGCGGAGCCAGATCAATATTATGTGCGATGAGCAGGCTATGGCCGGACTCCAATTCCAGTAAAAATCGTTGATGGCGACTACCGTTATTATCATCAGGAAGAATCCGGGCGACCCTGCCCTCACCACCCAACTGCACATTGGATCGCCCGTTGCGGAATGCCTCGGCGATTAATACGTCGGCACCGCCAACACTCTCGCCCTGCGCGGTCAGCGCCAATTGCGCCTGGGCTGCATCTGATTCCAACAATTGTTGCTTGTTAAGGTTATTGAGCAGCGCCAGGCCAAGGGCAAAAACCAACAGGGCAATTAGCGGTTTTAATTTGGTGCGCGACTTCATGGATGAGTCTCAACAACTGCGGAGCGCGCAGCATAACCCAGACCAAACGCGCTGTTAACGCCTGCCTTGCCCGCGCCGCACTCTACCCACGCAAACTTAAGCCAAGATTAATTCAGCACTCAATACATCTGGTGAGCCCCACACTTTTTCACAAAAGTCGAATTGACAGACCATTTGGTCTGTTATCTAATGGCTACCGACCAAATGGTCGGTTGTTCAGTTACTGCCACAAACCGCTCAAGATGCAAGCCAAGTTAATAATGCAGAAAAAGGAACTTCACACCAGAGATGCCAATTGCCCGCTGCTTTCAGTATGGATTCAGCTCGCCAGCGCCAATCTAGTCGCGGGTATTC
>NZ_JBRFPI010000484.1:0-2963 GCF_053579595.1 Cellvibrio sp. | reverse complement strand
CAGCATTGGAAAATCAGGTGTCAGAAGTGGGCATTACGCATCGCCTCACCGATTCGCCTGCATGTGTTGTGGTGGGCGATCACGATATGGGTGCACAGATGCGCCGTATCCTGGAAGCTGCCGGGCAAAAAGTGCCTGATTCCAAACCGATTTTTGAATTGAATCCTGATCATCCGCTGGTGAAAAAGCTGGAGCAGGAGGCTAACGAAGAGCGCTTCGGCGATTTGGCTCATATCCTGTTTGATCAAGCCAATCTTGCTGAAGGCGCGCAATTGCAAGACTCGGCTGCTTATGTGCAGCGGTTGAATAAATTGTTGCTGGAATTGAGCAATTAATTTTTAGTTTTTCATTAAAGCTGCTATTAAAGATGACTTTGGCTGGGCGCCCCCGACTATAATCAGCCAAGGTCATTTTTTATTTATCAATCGGGCTGAATTCCATGGAATACAAAGAGATTAGCTTGCCAGCGGCAAAATCGATTGCGCTGGTAGCACACGATAACAAAAAGAAAGATTTACTTGCCTGGTGTACAAAACATCGTGCTGATTTAAGTATTCATACACTCTTTGCTACCGGTACAACCGGCACATTAATAGAAAAAGAAACCGGCCTGCCAATAAACAAACTTATTTCCGGTCCTTTAGGTGGTGACCAACAAGTTGGTGCATTAATTACCGAGGGCAAGGTCGATATGCTGATTTTCTTTTGGGATCCGTTTGAACCAATGCCACACGATCCCGATGTAAAAGCCTTGTTGCGTATTGCAGCGGTGTGGAATATCCCAATCGCATGTAATCAAAGCTCCGCTGATTTTATGGTGTCATCGCCACTCTTCAACGGCGAGTCGCAACATTGGGTTCCTGATTACGCAGCCTATATGGCCAAACGTTCGCATATATAAATTATGTTGGCGATTATCGGTGGTTCTGGATTAAACCAATTTCCTGAATTGGAGATTGTTAGTGAAAAGAAAATTACTACACCTTATGGCGACTGCTCTGCGCCGCTCACAATCGCCAGATTAGACGATCAGCAGTTGGTCTTTCTCCCTCGCCACGGTCCGGGGCACAAACTGCCACCCCATCAAATTAATTACCGCGCAAATATGTGGGCCTTAAAAGATGTTGGTGTAACGCGTGTGCTGGCTGTTAACGCGGTGGGCGGAATAGATGCTGCAATGGGGCCGGGCGTGTTCGTGGTGCCGCACCAGATTATCGATTACACCTATGGCCGCGAGCAGAGTTATAACTTTCTTACTGATGGTTACATCAACCATATCGATTTCACCCATCCCTATAGTCAGTCCATGCGCCAACAATTGATCGTCAGTTTATTGGCAGCGAACCTGCCGTTTCAGCAGCACGGTGTTTATGCATGTACCCAAGGGCCTCGGTTGGAAACAGCGGCAGAAGTTCTACGTCTGCAGCGCGATGGGTGTGATCTGGTTGGTATGACGGCCATGCCAGAGGCAGCGCTAGCGCGCGAGCTGGGATTGGATTATGCCGCGCTTTGTCTGGTGGTGAACTGGGCTGCGGGCTTGGCTAGCGAGGAGTTGAGTATGGACGACATACTGAAAACCCTTGCTGCTGGAATGGCTGATATTAAAAAAACTATTTTCATATTTGCAAACCAGTAGGCTTGCGTAAATAAGCAACAAAAAAATCCCCTCTTATTTCTAACTTTTGTTAATATCTGTTAACACGGGTTTTTTCGTTCTATGAACCCGGTTGTGGATAGCTGCTGGCCTGCTGTGCTGGCGATCAACGGATGAAGCAAACCGAGCAAATAACAATAAAGCTTAAGGCTGTAGAGGTGTTTCATATGGCAGATCGTGAGATGGGCACTGTTAAATGGTTTAACAACGTGCGTGGATACGGTTTCATAACCAGAGGAGAAGGAGGCGAGGATATTTTTGTTCACTACCGAAATATCCGTGCGGAGGGTTACCGCTCATTAGCTGAAGGTCAAAACGTTGAGTTTCAGTTGCAACAAGGTGATAAAGGCTTGCAAGCAGAAGACGTTGTTTTGCTGGGCTGATGTAAACTTCACTCAGGTTTAAATGGTTGTTTAAATAAAAACGCCGGCTATTGCCGGCGTTTTTATTTCAGTGAAAAAGAATAATTTCTACAGTGCTGTCGGTACAGGATTTGTTGCTGAGGGCGGGTAGGGCGTTACTTGAATAATCACATTCAATACTGGGTGATCTATATAATGCAGTTCGTTGCTGCGCATGTCGCGTTCTTGTTGCAGCACTATGATTTGGCGCGTGACAAAATTATCGGCTTCTGGTGCGGCTGCATTTGCATCAAAATTACCGTTCGACCATTGGGGGTTTTCATTCGCCAACGCTTGTTCCAATTCGATTTCTACTTCTGAATCCAGTGACAAATTATTTATCGTTGCTGCTGTATAGTTGGGACGCAGCGGAATTTCGGGCCATGCCTGAGTAATTTCCTGACCGACATTGACATCAAATTGTGCGAGCCACAAATTGGTTTGCAGTTCCAGATAAGTTGCCACGCTTAAACGAATACTGCCTTCCAATGCCTGATGTTGGCCAAAGGTTTGGCCACCGTTAATAAGAATGGCTTTGGATTCTTTTTTATTGGTAATAACCTGCCGCCAAGCGTTGTGGAACAAAACTTCAAAGCGTGGGTTTCGTTGTAGCTTCTGTGCTTGCGTATTTAATTGGCGTTCACTCGCGGGTAACAAATAAAACGCTTCTTTGGTTAGATCCACTACGGGCGCAGTTGCAGATGCACTGTTATCTGTAGTATTGGGCACCTCAGTTGCATTGGGATCTTTCAATTCGACCCAATCTCCGGGATAGCGCAATTTAATATTGCTGGGCCAGTGTTCCTGACCGGTATCATCTTTTCGAGCTACCACTAGCATCTCTACTTGATACCAACCTTCGTGGGTTTTTGGTTGCGCTTGCGCAGATGGCGTCACTAAAGCGCTCG
>NZ_JBRFPI010000483.1:0-2982 GCF_053579595.1 Cellvibrio sp. | reverse complement strand
CCAGAGAGGTCTATTTTCGTCATTAAGATTACAACGGCGCACCCGCAGAAAATGGCAGTAGCCCTTAGTGAGTCAGCGCGCATTGGCCAGCAGGCCGTCTTTGCTCCACGCTGATTTTGCACGGCCACAGGTTTGCTGTAGCAATGCCCGAAACCCTCGGGTATCTTGAGCGCCCCGAGTGATATAGCCAGCCGGTAGCGATAATTAAAAAATGGCGGAAAGCATGTCTGCATCAAAAAAAATCCAACTCTTGTTTTGTTTGCTCCTGATCGCGAGCATCGCTGCGTTTTGGGGCGCGGTTGAGCGTTCTAATATTCAGCATGAGCTGCTACCTAGATCCAGCAGTGTTTACCCCTGGCGCGCCTGGGCGAATGCGGGTGCACACCAAGGGCAATCGGCGTCCATCGATTTGCGCGAGAGCACCTACAACCTCAGTGCTGATTTCACCTTGGGCTCAGACGCCCAATACCCCTATGCCAATCTGGGGCTCACCTTTGATGACGAGGAAAATTCCGATCGGCTGATCGATCTGAGCATGTATCAATCGGTTGTGTTTCGGATTAAATGCCGCCCCGCGAATGTCCTGACCTTTTCGCTTTACACCTACGCCGACAAAATCACGCGCATACCCGATATCACCAGCTATCGACTGTCAGAGACATTTCTCAGCTGTAATCAGGAATGGCGGGATGTGCGGATTAATCTGCAAGCGCTAAGTACGCCGGGTTGGTGGTTGGGGCGGCACCAGATGAATCTGGCTGACCAAGATTATCGGCTGGACAAAGCACGCGGCTTTTCGATTATCAGCTCTACCGAAAGCCCACGGGATACGCCATCCAGCATCATTATTGAGTCGATTGTGTTTGCGGGGCGCGATTATTTTTGGGTTTATCTTATCGCTGGTCTGGCAGTTGTACTCTGGAGTAGCTTTGCCTACTGGGCTATTCCCTACTGGGCTGCACAGCGAAGTGCGCGAACTGAAACCAGCGCGCTAATCAGCTATCAACCGGTCACCGCTGAACCCAAGCACGAGCGAGAAAAGGCCGTCGTGCTGGCATACCTTGCCCGCGAATACTCCAACGCCGAACTGAGCGTGGAGAGCACCGTTAACTCCACGGGCGTCAACCGCACCAAAATCAACAACATATTGCGCGACGAAACTGGGCTCACCTTCACCGGATACCTGAACAAAGTACGCTTGACCGAGGCCGCTCGCCTACTCGCCAATGAGCGCATGGGCGTGGCAGAAGCTGCGTTTGCGGTGGGCTATAGCAGCTTATCCTACTTCAATCGGGTATTTAAAAAAGAGTACGGCTGCCCGCCTTCAACCTACAAAAAGCCTGCAGATACTGCGAATCCCACCTGACTTATTTGCACGAAAACTTGTACTTTTTGCGCAGTGCAGATGTTCTCGCCCAGTCGGTAAGCGCAGACAACGCCGCCGACCTATGCTCCCCCCTCGCAGCTGTTCATATCTGAGCGGCAATTTCACTTTATAAAACATCACAATAAAACCAAGACCGACCTGCGCGGCAGGCGCAGCAAGAATAACGCCTACCGATCTGCCAGTCGCGTCAACCCGGAGCTACTCCTATGCCACTTGGACTTCACCGCACCATGAAACATTTCACCCACTGCATTACAGCGCTGGCACTATCATCGATTGCACTCGCGACCTACGCCGAGCCAAATCCCAACTTTCATATTTACCTTTTATTCGGGCAATCCAACATGGAAGGGGCAGCAACAATAGAAGCGCAGGACCGAACCATCAATGACAGAGTCAAAGTATTAGCCGATTTGAATTGCAGTAACTTGGGACGCACTTATGGCAATTGGTACCCTGCTTCACCACCACTAAACCGCTGCTGGAGCGGTCTTGGTCCCGGCGATTATTTCGGTAAGACGATGGCAGACGGGATGCCGAGCAACGTAACCATTGGGCTGGTTCCCGCGGCCGTCTCGGGAACGCCGATTGAGCTGTATCAAAAGAGTGCGCCCATCGGCCGCAATAATCAGGACATACCCACCCAATTTAATGGTGGTTATGCCTGGCTGCTAGATCTGGCGAAAAAGGCCCAAGCAGATGGAGTAATCAAAGGCATTCTCTTCCACCAAGGCGAGAGCAACACCGCTGACCCACAGTGGAAATTTAAAGTGCAAGAAATCGTGGCTGACTTGCGCAAAGACCTGAATATTGGTGATGTACCTTTTATCGCCGGCGAGCTGTTGTATGCCGACTACAAATCCTGCTGCCACTGGCACAACCCGGAAATCAATAAACTGCCCAGCCTGATCAACAACAGTTTTGTCGTCTCAGCGGCTGGTTTGCCGGGGATGGATGAAGCACATTTCACTACCGCATCCTATCGTGAGCTGGGTAAACGCTACGCACAGATAATGCTGGAAAAAATTGACTACTCGTCAAGCATCCCCACGCAGAGCAGCAGCGCAAGCAGTGCGGCAACCTCCTCAGCCGCCGCAAGCAGTAGCCAAGCCTCGTCACTGGCCGCAACTGGTCGCAGCAGTATTGCGGCATCGGCGGGTGGAAGCTCCTCCTCTGGCGGAGGCTCTAGTAACACTCTGTTGCTGCTTTTACTGGGTGGGCTCTGGCTGCTTTCCAAGAGAAAACGTCGGTAAAAAAAAGCCCCGGTGATTAACCGGGGCAAGGAGAACGCTAGCCAGCTACTACTAGCCGCTAGAGAGAATTAACGATTAACGCGATTCCTATTAAAGCGACTCAAGGAAACGCAATACATCTTGTTTTTGGCTGGCAGACAAAGCCTGGTAGGCATTTTTAGATGCTTGACCTTCACCGCCGTGCCACAGGATTGCCTCTTCAATACTGCGCGCGCGGCCATCGTGCAAGTAGCTATGTACTGGCGTACAGACTTGTGCGCCTTGACCGGCATTCGTTACACCGCCCGTTACGCACGCAGACAAACCAAGACCCCACAAAGGCGCGGTACGCCATTCAGCACC
>NZ_JBRFPI010000482.1:0-3010 GCF_053579595.1 Cellvibrio sp. | reverse complement strand
CTTCGGCGAGGACCAGGCACACAACACCCTGAGCTCCCTGTCGGCCGTGGCCGCTGAGCTGCGGGCAAGGGACATGGACAGCGCCGTCTTCGTCTCGGATCCGACCCACATGCTGCGGGTGCTGCGGATCGCCGACGACATGGGGATCGAAGCCTACGGGTCGCCCACGCCTACGTCGCCAATCCAGGCGGACCCGTTGCGCCGGGTCCAGGCGATCGCCCATGAGCTGGGCGCGCTGGCGGTCTACTTCGTCACGGGCGGGGCTCCACAGGTGGAACAGACCGGCGGCTGACCGGATCGCGCTGGGGTGGGCGGGTCCGCGCAGACGTCGGGGTCCGCGCAGGAGTGCGTGCCACGCAAGCATGTCGTCGCGACCGGCTGTGGATTTGCGTCCGGCTCACGGAAATTGGGAATATCACCACCGGTAGCAACACGCGCAGTGGCAGATTTGGAAGAACGCCTGGGCGTTAAATTACTCACGCGCACCACGCGTTATGTGCGCGTGACCGATGCAGGGAAGCGCTATCTGGAAGATTGCAAACGTATTTTGAGTGAGATAACCGAAGCCGATGATGCAGCAGCTGGCATCAACGGTGAACCCAGTGGCCATATTGCCATCACTGCGCCGGTTGTACTTGGCCGCATGTTTGTCCAACCCTGTGTTATCGAATACTTAAATCGCTACCCCAAAATGGATGTCAGTGCGCTCTATCTTGATCGCGTGGTGAATTTATTAGAAGAAGGATTAGATGTTGGTATACGCGTAGGCGAACTGGCCGACTCCAGCATGCGCGCCGCGCGTGTCGGAACAGTGCGCCGCGTAGTCTGCGCCTCGCCCGATTACATTGCGCGCATGGGTTTGCCACAAAAACCTGAAGATTTACTTGAACACACCATAGTGTCTGCCAATGGTGTGAACCCGAGTATTGAATGGAAATTCAGCCAGGAAAAATCTGTACGCATTAAACCGCGCTTAAGTTTAACCACTAATGAATCCGCTATCGATACCGCCGTTGCAGGCTTCGGAATTGTCCGCCAAATGTCCTACCAAGTTGCACAACAATTAGAAAGCGGACAACTCAAAATATTATTAAGCGACTATGAATTACCACCCTCACCCGTTCACGTACTACACCGCGAAGGCCGCTATGCCTCTGCAAAAATCCGCTGCTTTGTGGATTTAATGGTGGAAAGATTAAGGGAAAATAAGGCACTGAATTAAAGGCTGGAAAGGCAATGGTTTTTGGATATTGTTGGGGGTTATAGTGCGGGTTGGTCGGCACTATAAATTTCCCAAAACTTTCCATTGAATTGATAAGCCAATAGATGATTGACTAATTTTAGATGGCACGCAAGTCGGTCAGCCATGCCCAACCTACAGTAACTACCAACGGCAGCGTTTGCACAAACCAAGAAGTCAAAATTTTTAGCACGGAAATTTTTCTTCAAGCGATTTGACTAAAAAATCAGGAATAGGACATCAACATGAAAATTGCCATCGCACAAATTGCACCGGTATTTTTAGATCGCGCGGCCTGTATTGAAAAAGCGGTGCAAGCGATTCGGGAGGCGGCAGCGAATAATGCTGCGTTTATCGTATTTCCTGAAGCGTTTATTGGTGGTTATCCTGTTTGGGTTTGGCGTTTGCGGCCGGGGGTTGATCACGCACTTTGCGCGGCGTTGCATCAACAGTTGGTTGAGCAGGCTTGCACGCTCTCTGGTGACCAACTCGAACCGCTTTATACCGCGGCAAAAAAATATCAAATCACCGTTGTGTGTGGTTTAAATGAACGCGACAGCCTTGGTAGCCAAACAACACTTTTCAATACAGCGATCACCATCAGCCATGAAGGCAAATTACTGAATAAACATCGCAAACTTGTGCCCACCAATGCCGAGCGGATGGTTTGGGGGCAAGGTGATGGCAGTAGTTTGCAAGTGAGTGATACTGCAGTCGGTAAACTGGGCACACTGATTTGCTGGGAAAACTACATGCCCTTGGCTCGCTATGCGCTCTACGCCCAAGGATTGGAAATGTATATTGCGCCGACTTACGACTCGGGCGACACCTGGCTGCATTCCATGCAGCATATTGCGCGCGAAAGTGGCTGCTGGGTGATCAGCGCCAATAATGCATTTCGTGCAGACGATCTTGCGCCCGCTATTTTGGATTTGCCGGACGCTTACCCGGAACCGACAGAATGGATTAATCCCGGTGGCTCCGTGGTGATTGCACCCGGCGGCAAAGTGGTTGCCGGGCCTTGGTATAACGAGCAGGGATTATTTTATGCGGAGGTGGATTTGTCACAGATAACACACGCACGGCGAAGCCTGGATGTTGCGGGCCATTACGCCCGCCCCGACGTTTTTCATCTGGAAATTACCCCAGTACCTGAAAGCCCACTGTCCATTAAATCCACCGGCAGATGACCCAGCAAATTATTGACACTGAATATGGCCGCACGATTTTTATCGGCGAGAACACCCTGCCCTAATTTGGGAACCCGGTTCGCATCGGTTTGGTAATTCAGATGGTGAAAATGTTTCGCAAACTGCGCATTTTCCATATCGCGCGTGTAAGGCCTTGATGCAACAGAAAGTGCCGCGATACGCACAGGGTCAATCGTGCGGCTAAACCGTGTAAACCCCTTGTAGCGAAAATGTTCCGCCACTATGGCATCACTCAAACGAATAAATGTGTCCATTAATTCATGAAGCACATTTTCTGGCGTTAGGCTGTTGATCATCAGGCTAAATTCAATTTCATCAAACTCTGGCATTTCACCTTCAGCGCGACGACCACTGGGCGCATTCCCAAGCTTTATATCCAGAATAAAATGCTGTTTGTGCGCTAACAGATCGACTATCTCGATACTGCGTTCACCAAACTGACAACGCTGTATTAGTTGCTGCAAGATTTCCAATTCATTCACCGCAACACGCGCCACTGGTTGTACCAGCTCAGGGTTATTAGCCATCAAGGGTAGATCCTGATGGGTACTAAAGGGCG
>NZ_JBRFPI010000481.1:0-3010 GCF_053579595.1 Cellvibrio sp. | reverse complement strand
GAGATCGACGACATCGGCAGCGCCCATGCGCAGACCTTCAACTACGGCAAAAGGGCTGTCGTCTTCATCCACTTCATAGAGCAGGATTACCGGCACATCTTTGTTGAGGCGGCGGATTTGTTTGATCGCGGCTTGCGGGGTAGGCGCGGTGGTGTCGTTATTGCCAATCAGCAAATCCCAACTTTGTTCTTGCAGTAGCTTGACGAGGGCTTCCTCGCTTTCTACGTGTTGCGCGCGGCAGGGGTGGCCAGAGGCGTGCAGCATACTGATCAGGCGTTCGGCCTCTGAGCGCTGATTATTCAGAATCAGGAGTCGGATAGTATCGGTAGTGGTCATATATCTTCTATCTAGTCAGGCGATGGTCAGGGCTTCGCTCGTTTTTGACTATAGCGCGTTTTTTAGCGCACGAGTTCGTTTGAGTGCTTGTTGTATCGAACCCTGGGCTTTTTTGTGCCACTTTGCTTAGGGCTGGCTTACCAGTAAGTCCAAAAACTCTACCTTGTGTCGCCAATTGCTTGCCTTGGCGCGGGATGCTTATCGCAGAAGGTTCCTTGTTGGGGCTATATTACTGAATTCAGTGGGTCGCTCAACTTGTCATGCTATTTATGCGATCTGGTCGTGGCTTTTGTGGATTAGTTCGCAGTTGCCTGGGTAAAGTCTGGGCGTTTTATTCCCATACTGAATCGAAATCATCCTTGCTGGTCTTGGCTTCGGGCTTGGCTGTGACCAGCTCGCGAAAACCAAACTGGCTAAAAGCACCGGTAGCAAACAACCGCTGGGTCAGTTGGATGGATTTATCACCCTCATTACTGACGCCCGCCTGGCTTTGGGTGTAAAGACGCGCTTTGCTGTGTTCGTGAAAAGAAATTGCATTGGTAATTAAACTGGGCGGTTGGTTGACGGCGCGCAACTCGGGGATTTGCAGAGCGCGCAGATATTCAGCAAAGCCACCGGTTTTGTGAACGGCGGCCAAGCCTACCGGAATGGCGTGGGGGGCGATAATCTGGATACCCAATTGGGTCGCACCTTTAATTTGATGTGCCCAGCGCACCACGCCAATCGACCATTTATTGCGGCCATACTCGCGTAGGCCAAGCAGTTCTCCGGCGCGGACTTGCACCGGTATTTCATTGCGCCACTCCAATCCATAGCCACCGGGGCTGCGATCCATTAGCGGCACCGTGTAAATCGGGTGCTGCCCCTGATAATTCACCTTCTCCTGCGACTTGATACTCTTTTCAATATTAAAGGTTGGTAGTGCATACCCATCAAATGGAGTCCCGACAATATCAAAAGCGTCGCCCCAAGGATCGTCTTCTTTTTTCGCTTTGTCGTCTTTAAGCTGAACACCACGTTTTTGGTAGATAGCCCCTTTTTCGGGCGAACCCGCCACGGCACTGCTTTGGTTTAAAAACAGATTAAATGGCTGCTCACCGGCAAGATAAAAATGGATATTAGTAAGGCCAACGGTGACTTCAATTTCGGCACTGACATCTTGCCGCTCAAAACTGCGCAGTGCCAAATGGCTCCAGGCCTGTGCCAGGTGTTTAGTCAATGCTGCCGACAAATTGAGCTGGTTGCGCTGGCTGACACTGGCATCTACCCCTTCATTTCCTACCTTCTGCTGCTCCTGGAGTTTATTCACCAGGCGGCTGGTGCGTATTTCCAGCGGTGGCTCTGCACTTGGATTACTGGCCGGGCGCCAATGGGATTTATAAAACGGTGGGCGATTGCTATTGGGGAGCACAACAAACAGGTTTTCTTTGCCGGCGGGATTATAGGTGTCCAGTTCGGCGATAGGCGCCAGCAGCTCCAGCAGGTTATAGGTGCTGTCGATCTCTTCCTGGCGCAGTTGATTGGGTCGCGCCGTAGCCAGCAGGAGGATGCGCAGGTAAGCATTGTGGATCGTTTTCAATCCTTGGTGGTGGGGCAGTTTGTCTTCTACATGCAGTTGTTCCAACCCCAGAGTGCAAGCCAACTGATAAAGCGCATGCACTTCCTCCCAGACCTGGCTGGCCACCGGCAGATAAAGTTGATAAGAGCGCAACAGCAACAGCCCTAGCGCAGTTAGTGCGCGTTGAATGGCGAGTGCCTGCAGGCCTTGTAGGTCTTTTGAATCCCGCGCAACACAGAGTTCCTTCACCACTGAGAGATAACTGTTGAGGAAGTGTTTCTGGATCGCCTGGGCGACAGTGGCTGTTTTAAGTGCGGCTTCCGGTAGGATCAGAGGCTGGTTCAAATACTTGAGTGCCAAACCACTCAGTGTCTGGTGGACCGGGACGCGCAACAACTCGAGAATCGCAAGGCGGTTTTCACTGCTGGTTCGCAAACGGCTAATTTCATGGACAGCCGTATAAAGCTGGGCGCTGACCTGCTGCGCCTGCGTCAGCGGCAAACTTTGCAGCCAGAGTTTGACCTGCGCCTCTTTGCTACCGCCGCAAAAACCCAGCTGCGCCAAATCCTGTGTTGGCACTATGAGCTTTTTAAGTAGTTGTTCGATCTGTGGCTCGTTGGTCATGCAAATGCCATTCGTTAACTCGTTATAACTATGTATCTGAATATAGACGATTTTAGATCTTTTCGTCCGAATTACTGGCTGTTCAGATGATACCGATTACAATTGGTCAACATAACAATATGACATATATATCCACTGCTGAAATTTCTAATAATACTTAAGGGGAGACTCTCATATGAGTTCCATGTCGATGAGATACAAACTGATTCTGCTCGGGCTGCTGCCCGGTATTGCAATTTTGGCCGTGCTTTTGGCTTTGGTAAGCGTTCGCATGCAGAGTGTTGTCGATAAGGATATGGAGATACTGCGTGACACCCTACTCAACGCCCACAAAATCGAACTGCGCAATTCACTGGATATTGCCAGCTCGCTGATCAAGCCCCTCTACGATGCCGCGCCCAAGGGTGAGTCCGCCGAAAAAGACCAGGCCATCACCCTGTTGAAACAATTGAAATACGCCAAAGATGGCTACTATTTTGGCTACGATGCGAG
>NZ_JBRFPI010000480.1:0-3015 GCF_053579595.1 Cellvibrio sp. | reverse complement strand
CAGAAAAATCTGCCACCCGAGCAACATACCGGATATATCCCCCCTGAACCACACACCTATTGTGGTGATGACGATCATGAACACGATCATGAATTGCAAGATAAACCGATCAAGTGGGTTGAATAAATTTTAAGGATTTCGCCATGACTGCCGTTGAACAATCACTGCCTGCCAAAGAACAGCAACCAAAAACCATTTACCTAAAAGATTACCAGGTTCCCGGCTACCTCATCAAAACGACTGATTTGCGGTTTGAAATCTATGAGGGTGAAACTATTGTGAGTGCGATGTTGCATTTGTATCGTAACCCGGCTGCGAAAATGCCTGCTACACAACTGACTTTGCATGGTGCTGATCTGGAATTGGTTTCTATCGCACTCGATGGAAAAATTCTCTCTAATGGTGATTACGAATTTGGCGAAGAAAGTCTAACCATTTTTAATACGCCGGCTGAATTCAAGCTGCTGAGTATTACCAAAATCAAGCCTGAATCGAATACATCGCTGGAGGGTTTGTATCGCTCGCGCACCATGTATTGCACGCAATGTGAGGCCGAAGGTTTTCGCAAGATTACCTATTATCTGGATCGCCCGGATGTAATGAGCGAATTCACGACAACCGTTGTGGCCGATAAAAAATACCCAGTACTTTTGTCCAACGGTAATTTAATTGACCAGGGCGATGCAGAAAACAATCGCCACTATGCAACCTGGCATGATCCGTTTAAAAAGCCGGCTTATTTATTTGCATTGGTTGCAGGCGATCTTGCGCACATTGAAGATAAATTTACGACCTGTTCCAAGCGCGAAGTCACATTGAAAATTTTTGTTGAACCAAAGGATTTGGATAAATGCGACCACGCTATGACCTCGCTCAAAAATTCCATGCGTTGGGATGAAGAAGTCTATGGTCGCGAATACGATCTCAATATTTTTATGATTGTGGCAGTCGATGATTTCAATATGGGAGCCATGGAAAATAAAGGCCTCAATATTTTTAATACCTCCTGTGTGCTGGCAAAACCGGAAACTACCACCGACGGTGGTTTTCAGCGTGTGGAAGGCGTAGTGGCGCACGAGTATTTCCATAACTGGAGCGGCAACCGTGTCACCTGTCGCGATTGGTTCCAGCTGAGTTTAAAAGAAGGGTTTACGGTTTATCGCGATTCAGAGTTTTCTGCCGATATGGGCTCTCGCACCGTTAAAAGGGTTGAAGATGTAACCCTGCTGCGCACTTTGCAGTTTGCGGAAGATGCAGGCCCTATGGCGCATCCGATCCGCCCTGAGTCCTATATCGAAATTTCCAATTTTTACACCATGACGATCTATGAAAAAGGCGCAGAAATAATTCGTATGTTGGCGACTTTGCTCGGCAAAGAAAATTTCCGTAAAGGCACCGATTTATATTTTGAACGTCACGATGGACAAGCGGTGACGACTGAAGATTTTGTCGCAGCACTTTCCGATGCATCGGGGCGTGATCTCACACAATTCAAACGTTGGTATTCACAGGCGGGCACTCCTCGCTTACAGGTAAGTGATCGTTACGATGAAGATGCGCAGGAATATTCGCTCACTATTAAACAATCCTGTCCACCAACACCTGAGTGCCAGCAAAAACTCCCTTTCCATATTCCTGTTGCAATAGGCTTGTTAGGTAGTGCAGGGGACTTGCCGCTGTATTTAAAGGATGCAGAACCTGATTTTGAGACTGGTGATAACACTCATAAAGTGTTGGAGTTAACAGCGGCAGAGCAAACTTTCGTATTCCAACGCGTACAAGAAAAACCGGTGCCCAGTCTATTGCGTGGTTTTTCTGCGCCGGTGAAGTTGCATTACGACTACAGTCGAGATGATTTGATTGTGCTCATGAGCCGCGATAGCGATGGTTTTAATCGCTGGGAGGCGAGCCAGCAATTGGGCTTGCAAGCTATTCATCGTGCGATGGAGGCGTATCAGCACGGTGAGGACCTTGCTGCATTGCAGCCCGATGCAGATTTGGTTGCCGCTTACCGCAGTGTTCTGCAGGACGATAGCCTCGATAAAGCGATGGTAGCTTATATGCTCAGCTTGCCATCCGAAGCCTATCTCAGTGAATTGACCGATCTTGTTGATGTAGAGGCAATTCACTATAGCCGTACTGCAATCCGTAAAATGCTTGCGCGCGAATTGCGCGATGATTTTGCCCGTATTTACCGGGCGTATGATCACGCACAGCCCTATGCAGCAACTGCCGATGCTATTGCCATGCGCAGTTTGAAAAATGTCGCTTTGGGCTACTTAATGTTGTTGGGTGAAGAGACACTAGTACGCGCCTGCGAGCAGCAATACCGCACTGCCAATAATATGACCGATGTGATAGCCGCCTTGACCCAACTGGTGAACGCAGATGTGCCTTTAGCGCAGCAGCTGGCAGAAGTGGCCCTCGCAGATTTTTATCAGCGTTGGCAGCATGAATCACTGGTGGTCAATCAATGGATTAGCGTACAGGCAACCTGCGTACTACCTAACACCTTGGCTAAAGTAAAAACACTGCAAACCCATGCCGCTTATGATGGAAAAAATCCCAACAAAATCCGCGCGCTGGTTGCCAGTTTTTGCAATGGCAATGCGATTAATTTTCATGCTGATGCTGGCGCCGGCTATAAATTTCTGGCCGACCAAATCATTGTGCTGAATACACAAAACCCGCAAATTGCTTCACGCTTGTTAACACCGCTCACTAAATGGAAAAAATACAGTCTTGAGCGGCAGCGTTTGATGAAAACAGAATTGGAAAGAATTATGGCTACACCAGGTCTTTCCAAAGATGTGTTTGAAGTGGTGAGCAAAAGTTTGGTGTAAGTGAAATCTTATAATTAAAACAAAGAACGGGCATCGCGCAAGTGATGCCCGTTTTTTTTGGCCTGTGTCTGGCATGAATGTTGATAGATATACCTCATATATTACCCATAAGTAAAAAACCGCAATGGGTTGTGCATCTTTTTGTTGCATTGATAAGGCTGGAAAATTTCTC
>NZ_JBRFPI010000479.1:0-3032 GCF_053579595.1 Cellvibrio sp. | reverse complement strand
GACAATTATGGTCACACTTTATCACAACCCGCGCTGCTCAAAATCGCGCGAGGCACTGAACCTGTTGCGTGAACAAGGGCAAGAGCCCGAGGTGGTTCTGTATTTGGAAACACCGCCCAACGCCAAAACATTGAAAGCACTATTGAGCAAATTAGGGATAGGCGCACGCGATTTGTTGCGTAAGGGTGAGGATGCGTATAAAGAGCTGAACCTCGCGGATGAGAAACTCAGCGAAGCTGCATTGATTAAGGCAATGGTGGAAAACCCCAAATTAATTGAGCGCCCGATTGCGATAAATGGCAATAAAGCAGTGATCGGCCGGCCGCCGGAAAACGTTTTGCAGATCATCACGTAAGTTAATCGTTACTAGTTAGCAGCGATTAACACTCAGACATTTGACTAAAGAATCTTTTATGACACCTTATATTTTAGTTTTGTATTACAGCCGCAGCGGTTCCACACTCGAAATGGCAAAACAGATTGCGCGCGGTGTTGAACAAGTGAGTGGTATGGAAGCACGCTTGCGCACTGTACCGGCAGTATCGACAACTATCGAAGCAATTGAACCCGCCATTCCCGACAGCGGCGCAATTTATTGCAGCGAAGCCGATTTAAAAAATTGCAGCGGTCTAATCCTCGGCAGCCCTTCCCGCTTTGGCAATATGGCGGCAGCGATGAAATATTTTCTCGATGGTACCAGCGGCCTTTGGTTAAATGGCGATTTAATTAACAAACCCGCCGCCGTATTTACCTCGACATCAACATTGCACGGCGGACAAGAATCCACCCTGCTCTCAATGATGCTGCCGCTCTTACATCAAGGTATGGTGATTGCCGGAATTCCCTACAGCGAAGCCGCCATCAGCAAGACACGTACTGGAGGCACGCCTTATGGTGCATCGCATCTCGCTAGCGGTGATGCACCCACCAAACTCAGCAGTGAAGAAATTGCACTCTGCCAGGCGCTGGGCAAACGCGTCGCGACGCTCGCATTACAACTATCGCGCTAACACTTTCGAATTGAAACTCTCGCATTAAAACGACAAGGTTAATGTATGACTAACGCTCCAGAAAACAATGACGAACCCACCAATGAAAAACCCAAAAAAGTCATTGTGATTACCGATGCAGATTCCGTTGTGCTGCATAAAAAATTGCGCATCGGACGCTTTATAGTGCGTGCCACTTACATCAGTTTGCTGGTCTTATTTAGCTTACTAAATATCATCAATGAAAACGGCAAACTAGCGCTCTGGTTGCTGCAAATTGTCCCGCTGCTGATTTTCATTCCAGCACTATTGCGCGAAACACATCGCACTTACAGCTGGCTGTGCTTTGTCGCACTCATGTATTTTGCAGCGATTATCCCGTTACTGATGAGCCGTTGGTTGTGGAGCGATTGGCTGATCACCTTGCTGGTAAGCGCCATGTTTATGGCCGCGATGATGACCAGCCGCTGGTTGCAATACTGGAACTATTATTTGTCTACCAAAACCCAAAATTCATAAATTTTTTCGGAAGGAAATTATTGTGTCTGTGAATTATTACGAACCACCTGCGCCGCACAATTCCACACAACCCGGCCCATCACAACCTATGGCCTCGCAACCAAACCGCGCGGCGCCGCAGCTGCCCATACCGAAAAAACGCGGAGCCTGGAGCATCTTTTTTAGCGGAATGGGTGCAGGTATTACCTGGTTTCGCAATGCCTTGATGAACACCCTCTTCATCATTGTGCTCATCATTTTTATAATCGCGATAAGTTCAAGTGCACCGCAGCCACTGCCAGAAACTTTTGCGTTGCGCCTTGCACCAACTGGTTTATTGGTTGATCAACGCAGCTACATAGACCCAGCCAGTTTATTGTTATCTGAAGAAGACCCGGAAGAAAATGAAACTCTCGTGAGTGATGTTGTAGAAGCTATCAACAAAGCCGCAAAAGATAAACGCGTCACCATGCTGGTATTAGAGCCCGGCCGCTTGCTCGGCGGTGGCGTAAGCAAAATGAATGATATTGGCCAAGCGCTGGAAAATTTTAAAAGCGCAAACAAAAAAATCATCGCCGTGAGTGACAATTACTCGCAAGACCAATATTACCTCGCCAGTTTTGCCGACGAAATTTATCTGCACGAAATGGGCTTGATCGAAATTACCGGCTACGGCCGCTACATGAATTACTACAAAACCGCACTGGATAAACTCGGTGTCACTATCCACGCCTTCCGCTCCGGCAAATACAAAGATTATCTGGAGCCCTACCTGCGCGACGACATGTCGCAAGAATCGCGCGAGCATAATGCGCAGTGGATTAACGAACTCTGGGCCAGTTACACCGGCAAGATTGAAAGCCTGCGTAAACTACCGCCGGGCAGCATTAACGACTATGTCAACAATATCGATGCGCACATGCTATTAACAACAGGCGACAGCGCCAAACTCGCACTGGAAAAGGCACTGGTCGATAAAATTGTCTCGCGCCAGGACATGGAAAAAATGCTTATCGAGCAAGCAGGAAAAAGTGAGGAAGGCAATTGGTATAACGGCGTAGGCGTAAAATCCTACCTCGCCGATGTGCGCAAACACCCAACACTGGAAAAAAATAAAGTCGCTGTAGTCGTTGCTTCTGGTTCAATTGTCGATGGACATCAACCCCACGGCAGTATTGGCAGTGAAAGCATGCTGGAATTATTGCGACAGGTGAAAGATGATGATGAAGTAAAAGCCCTGGTAATCCGTATCGATTCCGGTGGCGGCAGTGCTTTTGCATCAGAAATTATTCGCTCGGAAGTTATCGCACTACGCGAGAAAAAAATCCCGATTTATATTTCCATGGGCACAGTCGCTGCATCCGGCGGTTATTGGGTCGCAACTGCAGGCGATAAAATCTGGGCGCAACCCACCACCATCACTGGCTCCATCGGTGTATTCGGCGCATTCCCCACACTGGAAAAATCCCTGCAAAAAATTGGCATTAATACTGATGGTGTAGGCACCACTGAATTGGCGGGCACCATGCGCCTGGATCGCCCACT
>NZ_JBRFPI010000478.1:0-3041 GCF_053579595.1 Cellvibrio sp. | reverse complement strand
GAAGAGAAAAAATTACAGCGGGAAACCTGTGAGTATGAGTTTGAGTATTTGCATTAAATTGCCAACGAAATTTACTGTAGGGGCGCTGCTTGCCGCGCCCAGATTTTTATCCGGTAATTCGGGCGCAGCAAGCGGGGCCCCAACAATCTAGTCACCTCCACCACCACACCCACCTCCTCCATCACTACCGCAGCCGCCGCTTGAACCACTACAGCCGCCACCGCAACCAATATGGCTCGCACAAAATCCTCCTCCTCCACCGTCATCGTTTCTTTTTTCGCAATCTAACGAGTAACGAAAACCACCGGGAATGGACAAGAGGGAATCCAACACAAAAATCAGCGGCAATCGTGTTGGGCTTTGGGGGTTGATAGATTCAAGCGCACAAGCCAATCGCCAGGCCCGTTTAATTCCGTCTTGCGCATGGGTTTTATCTATCATCGCTTCTGCCGGAACATGATCCAAATAACGCCCGAATGCGCCATTACAAAAATCGCGATAGGCTTTGGTGTTCAAAATAAACTCATGCCAAAAATCATCCACAATTTGCGATGGCATAGCGACCATGCGTTTGTTGGCTTTAAGGCACATTAAAAAATATTGCCGCATTCCCTTTTGAACGACGGACAATTGGGTGGGATTAAGGTGCGGATGTTTTTGCCCAAGTTTTTCTTGTATGTAGCGGGGAAATTTATAGGTGGTTATATAGGTAGTACGTCTATGGCCTTTTGCACCCAAATAAAAAACGGTTGCAGACAACAACAGTATTGATCCTAAAATAAAATAAAACATCGCGGTTCCTATTTGATGGATTGCGCAGTCAACCAAAGTTTTTTCGCGTAGATTGTCTGTGTCTTCTATGCGGATCTAACCACCGCGAACTCTAACTTAGGCAACATTCTTTCCTGGGGCTCGCTGTAAACCTCGCCAACTTTTAATGCGCCTTTCTTTAAATAAAACCCTTCAGCATCCGGGTCAGATGTGATGTAAAAGTTGGATATATCCAATCGATCACATTCAGCAAGAATCTGCGCAAACACCAAATTGCCGTACCCATTCCCAATCGCATGTGGCAATAACCAAAGATGATCAAGTTCATTGGTATCGCCTTTCACTATGGCGAAAAATCCAATCACCTCATCACCTCTCAAAATTAGTTTGACGGTATTGCGAGCAATATAGGTTTCTTCAAACCTTAAATTAGATTTCCACTCCTCAAGCTGCTCATGAGAATAACCCCAATAGCCCTTGGATGCGATTAAGGTATCTCGGAGAAATTCAGCATGTTTTACTTCGGCATCTATAAAATGGAGCATTTTTTATACCTAAGAAATACATATAATTTTAGCTATTCATTCACGATATATGCCCGTATTTCTTCGCACTTGAAGCAGCCTTCCAACCCATAGCACGACTCAATACTAACCCGGTGAAACGTACCACTAAGTATTCGCATAGTATCGATAACGCTGTTTGGTATGTATTCAGATAGATCTACCGCAGAAACACCGTGAAATTGGATTTTTATGAGCGCCTCAAGCGCCTTGTTCACATCTATATAGTTGATGTCCATTTCAATAGCATCACCGTGTCTCGCAAAAGACAAAATTTGCCCATCGCTAAACATCGGCCAATAACCAAAGTAAGCACGGATTTCTTCTTGGTATTTAATAATATTCATAATTGTAGAAAAATGACCCTCTCCCCATGACCCCCCCTCACACAGAAGGAATAGCAATCGCTCTACTGGTAAGCATCAACTGTTGAGCAAGTTTATCGGGGGTGGTGGCATATACACCTGTCAGCCAGTCGCTCAATAAAGAGAGTTGAGTGGCGGCCAGTGCCTGAGCAATAGCGGACACAGGAACATAGCGATTAAGTGAAGGTGAAGACATGTTTTGTAATTGCTCGACAAGTATCTGGCTAAGGCAACGGCTGACATGCTTGCGTGTAGTGCCAGTCAATATAGGGCGAGCAAAACTTCTGTTCTGCCAAAAATGCTCCAGTATCCCCTGTACATCCAACACCTTGTTCGGGGGTAACATCGCAGAGGCCAAAACAGTCATCGGCCAGCGCAAACTCGCATAGAGTAGATCGTCTTTGTTTTTATAATGCTCATAAAACGTCGAGCGCCCCACATCGGCCTTGGCGATGATGTCTGCAATTTTTATCTTGCTGTAAGGCTGCGATAACACCAGTTCGAAAAACGCGTTGCGCAACGCTAACCCTGTGCGCTCTGCTCGCTTGTCTCCTTCAAATTCCTCTGTCACACAATTTACCCAAGGTTTTGTTGTAGATACCGGACATTCTAATCGTATTGTCCGCCAACTATCCATATGCGCTTGCTAGGCTGGCACTGCATTTAAATAATTATCTCTGGAGGCATCGTGTTAAACGAAAACGAACAAAGAACACATTCGTATTACCGTCTTATTGGCTGGAGCTTAATTGCCCTATCCATATTGGCGAACGCGGGTATGGCTCATCACCCGTATATCAGCGCGTCGCAACCTGAAGCCCAAATTGAACAAATGGCTCAAATTGCCGGGCTGACTATGCATGTGCACGGCTTGCTAATTTTGGTGCTACTCATCTACGTTTGGTTATTTACACTTTATGGTGCTGCAAAAAACACCCCTATCGTTTGGATCGGAAGTGGTTTATTTGCAGCAGGCGGATTAGCGATGGCTGGCGCAGCCTTGATTAGCGGTTTTCTCGCACCGGCAATGGTGCTGGGAGCAGAGATCAATACCGCTGAGCAATTGGCAATTTTCAAATTTCAATCGCGCTTATTGATGCAATCGAATCAGGTGCTAGCGAATGCAGGAACCTTTGCATGGCTATGTGCGGTGATCTGTTGGAGCGGCAATCTGGTTCAAGATAACAAACTCTTTCGTTGGGTAGGATTAGCAGGTTTATTAATCGGCACAATCAGCTTGTTCATAATAGCTACTGGAAAGTGGCATTTGAATGTGAAAGGAATGAGTTTATTTGTGTTAGTTATTACCACCTGGTTTTGTGCACTTGCGTGTTGTTTGTTG
>NZ_JBRFPI010000477.1:0-3054 GCF_053579595.1 Cellvibrio sp. | reverse complement strand
CCAAAACTCATGGCAGAAAGGGCCAGCAACGTAGCGCCCAGCCCACTACTTTTGATGAAATTCTTATTCATTATTCACGTCCTCACTTAACCGGATTTAGAGACGATTCCCGGATTCGGGAACCACCGTCGCCGTAGGTACACCTACGTTGCGGTGCAGTCACTGAATAAGAACCACACGGGCTAGCGCAGGCAAACCAGAAGGCGAGCACAATCAGAAGTCCAGCGAGTGCTTATGAACAGCAAAATCATAGGAGAGAGCACATGCAATCTAATTATTGTTATGTCAGCTACCAACACTTTTTCTCACATACACTGGTAGACAAGTGGACAACCGAGCGAAAGATATTCCACCCATGCGACAGCGCTGTCAAACAAACGGAAAACTGAGGCGACACAGAAAGATAAAATCGCTGTCCGACATCATCAGAAAGCTATTCTAAGCGCCAAATTTGGTACACAACTTATACACCGGCTGAACTGGTCGCAACGGATGAAACAAAATCGCCCGAAAAATTGGCCGCCTCAACACGACCATCCAACAAAATCCGTACGTACAGTGTTTTCGCTTGCGACGTATTTGCAACACTCACCAGATAATAACCGCGCCCATTCTCATATATGTGCGCTGCACTTGTAGGCAAATTGCGCCAGCTCTGATCCAGTTGCGCCAGCCCCAAGCCGGGCTGTGCATTGATGCTCGCATCGCGCGCAGTCGCCAGCGCAATTTCTACTGCCTTCTTCATCGTGACTGGTGCGTGCTCATGCCCTTCATGCGCTTGTGTAACCGGCGCCATTAACACCATCTGTACAACAATGAACACTTGCAACCATCTACGCATAAGAACCTCACTGTTATTAATTATTTGCTAAACTGCCGCCTCTTATTTTTTGGGCAGCGCGCTGCCTACGCAGGAAATATAAAAATACATGAATGACAAACTCTTCATCCGCTTGCAACACCTTATTCCACAGCACGGCCTTTCACGCGCTGCGGGCTGGTTGGCAAGCAGCCATAACCCGCTCATTAAAAATACTTTTATCCGGTGGTTTGTAAAACGCTATCAGGTGGATATGAGTTTGGCGGCCGAAGAAAATCCGCTTGCTTATAATTGTTTTAACGACTTTTTTACCCGCGCCTTAAAAACCGGAGCGCGTCCAATCGATGGCGCAACCGATTCAATCGTCTGCCCTGCCGATGGCGCCATCAGCCAATTGGGCAAGATTATTGATGGCCGTATCTTTCAAGCCAAAGGCCAAAGTTACACCACCGTGGAACTGCTCGGTGGTGATGCAGAACTTGCTGCAGAATTTACCGATGGCACCTTTGCCACTGTGTATTTATCCCCGCGCGACTACCACCGTGTGCACATGCCCTACGGCGGCAAACTGCGTGCGATGGTGAGTGTTCCCGGCGAATTGTTTTCGGTCAACACGGTCACTGCTGAAAATGTACCGCGCCTGTTTGCGCGCAACGAGCGCGCGGTCGCTATTTTTGATACCGACATAGGCCCCATGGCTGTCGTGTTAGTCGGTGCAATGATTGTGGCGGGCATTGAAACTGTGTGGGACGGGCAAATCGCGCCCTTTGCCAGCCGCGATATAGCCACCTCACTTTACCCTTACCAAAACATCACCCTAAACAAGGGCGATGAAATGGGCCGCTTCAAACTGGGCTCAACTGCTATCGTATTATTTGCCAAGGATAAAATCCTCTGGGATGAAAAATTCCGCGCAGGAGCCCCCACCAAAATGGGCGAGCACATGGGTAAGAAAATCTAACGCCCTGCTACCATAAAAATCTTTTTTATAACGCACAAAACAAACAGGCCGATCAATTGATCGGCCTGTTTGTTTTTCATGAGCATCCCAATTATTACTGCTGATCGCCAGGATAATCTTTGCGAAGCTCCAACGGTTTATCTTGATGTTTGCGCAATTTGATATTGATCATCTCCACGCCGAGCGAGAAGGCCATGGCGAAGTAGATGTAGCCTTTAGGTACATGCACATCAAAGCCTTCAACCAACAGGGTGAAACCCACGATAACCAAAAACGACAACGCCAGGATTTTGATGGTGGGGTGTGCATCAACAAAATCACCTATCGGTTTAGCGGCAAACAACATCACGCCTACGGCGATGATAATGGCGGTCGCCATAATCGGCACCTGACTTACCAGACCTACTGCAGTGATCACTGAATCGAGCGAGAAGACGATATCCAGAATGGCAATTTGCACCAACACAATCATCAAACCATGGGCTGCGACATTGCGCTCAGTTTCGATAGCACCTTCGAGACTGCTGTGAATTTCATGGGTCGCTTTGGCAATCAGGAACAAACCGCCGCCGATCAAAATAATGTCTCGTCCGGAAATGGCTTCGCCGAGCACCGTAAAGAGCGGATCAACCAAACCCATAATCCATGCCAGTGAAAAAAGCAGCGCCAAGCGGGTGATCATCGCCAGACCCAAGCCCACATTGCGGGCAAATTTGCGCTGCTTCTCAGGTAAACGACCTACCAGGATCGAAATAAAAATAATATTGTCGATCCCTAATACAATTTCCAGAGCAGTCAGTGTTGCCAAAGCAACCCAAGCTTCCGGGCTTGTTAACCATTCAAACATCATTCAACTCTCATTGATTAATAACACTCAACCCCAAAAAGATTCAGATAAGGGTATTGCACAAAAAAACCTGGTAACCATAAGGCAATCAGGTAAGGGGCTTATTGTAACCTGTCCACTACAGTGGCAGGCAATTGTGTCGGTGGGATCAGGTGCGGGTGGTTAGGCGGCTGAGCAACGCCATAAGGCCTTTCTTTTCATTTTTCATCAGGTAATGATCGCGGATACTAGCGATATCCACATCATAACTGCCAGGTTCAAGATCCCGTGCAATTTCAATTTTCTCAATTTCATAGCGGGATTTTTTGCCCGAGTCGAGCAACTCCTGCTTGCGCTTGTCGTCTTCCGATAAGTCCAGCAGCAGATACTCGTCCAAGGGTTGTTTGTAGGCATCCAGCACCACAAAGACACGCGGTTTTAAACGGC
>NZ_JBRFPI010000476.1:0-3059 GCF_053579595.1 Cellvibrio sp. | reverse complement strand
GACACAGTCGCGCGCTACGGCGGCGACGAATTTATGATTATTATTTCAGCCCGGGAATTGCAATTGCGCGGCATGAGTACACGCCATATAAGCCGTCAGGTTGCCGATAAAATCCGCACCGCGTTGAACCAGCCATTCAAGATCGACAATTTTTTACTTAACATTTCCTGCAGTATCGGTATTGCGATTTATCCGCAAGACGGTGATGACAAAAACACCCTGATCAAACATGCTGATCTTGCAATGTATTACGCGAAATCAACAGGAAGAAATAACGTTAAACTGTACACTGACACTCAAATAGATTAGGAATTAAGAACACCATGATTGATTCACACTGGGCACTAAAACTGCTGACCTGGCTTGAAGTCAGTTTCATCTTGATAGTTGGTGCGGTCTTACTGACATTGGTGATTATGTATATCGCCGACATCACCCAAAATACGCATGCCATCCGCAAAAATTACCCGGTTATTGGCCGGTTCCGTTATTTTTTTGAACATCTCGGCGAGTTTTTTCGCCAATATTTTTTCGCCAATGATCGCGAAGAAATGCCCTTTAATCGCGCCGATCGCTCCTGGGTTTATCGTGCAGCGAAAAATGTTGATAGCAACATAGGATTTGGTTCCACACTCGATTTAAATGAACCGGGCACACTGATTTTTTTAAACGCCGTATTTCCCATCATGGAAAACGATGCGCTTATGCCCTCCCCCGTTACCCTTGGCCCTTTTTGCAGAACGCCATACGCAACCAACTCGATCTTCAATATTTCCGGTATGAGTTATGGCGCCATTTCCAGCCCCGCGATCAGAGCCTTATCGCATGGCGCAGCGAAAGCAGGCTGCTGGTTAAACACTGGGGAGGGAGGTTTGTCCCCTTACCATCTTGAAGGCAACTGCGATTTGGTATTTCAAATAGGCACCGCGAAGTACGGAGTGCGCGACCTGAATGGTAATTTGAGCGATGCGCGCCTACTGGATTTGGCGGCAAAACCACAAATCAAAATGTTTGAAATAAAATTAAGCCAAGGCGCTAAGCCCGGGAAAGGCGGCATATTGCCGGCAGAAAAAGTTTCCGCTGAAGTGGCATTGATTCGCGGTATCCCTGAGGGACAGGCATCGATCAGCCCGAATGGCCACACGGATATTCGCTCGGTGGCCGAGCTGTTGAAAATGATCAACCATATCCGCAATGTCACCGGTAAACCGGTTGGTTTTAAGGCCGTACTTGGCGAGAAAAATTGGTTAATCGATTTGATCAATGAAATCCGCATTCACGGCATTGAAGCCGCACCGGATTTTATTACCCTCGACAGCTCCGATGGCGGCAGCGGCGCTGCACCACAACCACTGATGGACCATGTAGGTTTACCCATCAAAGAAAGCCTGCCCTGGGTAACCGCGCTGTTAACAGAGGCAGGTTTAAAGGAGCGTATTAAAATTATCGTCGCGGGCAAACTGGTCACCCCTCACATGGTGGCATGGGCACTTGCCAGTGGTGCCGATTTTGTGAATAGCGCGCGTGGATTTATGTTTGCACTGGGCTGTATCCAGGCATTGCAATGCCACAAAAATACGTGCCCTACCGGCATTACCACTCACAATAGCAAATTGCAAAAAGGGCTTGACCCAACCAACAAAGCAGAGCGTGTGGCAGCCTATCAATACAACATCACAAAAAGCGTTGCTATGATTGCCCACTCCTGTGGCGTTGCTGAGCCGCGCCAACTAAAAAGCGAGCATATCCATATCGTCAATGCCAATGGATTTTCGGTACCGCTGGATGATTTCAATCCGCAACCCTTGATTTTTACCCCCCATGATTCCCACTTTGCCGGCAACAAAACGCTGACAAAAAATTAATTCTCACTATAGATGTTGCGAGGACACAATGAATTACCTGAAACCGCTTATCGCTTTGACGCTTACATGTAGTGTAGCTATCACAAATGCACAAACACCCCTTAATGTGGTGTCTGAACCCACTCCTGTTGCACCACCAAAAGATGTCGTTATTAAAGAACTAGGCTGGATGGACAAGAACAAAATGGAACAAGAGCTCACCAAGCTAAGCGAGTTGACACAAACCAAACTCGGCACACCGATTCGTAAAGATCTCAGTGATTTAGACACTATTCAGCGCCTTGTCGATAAAAACCTTGTCGAGCAAGACGATTATGAAACCCAACAAGCCATGGGCCTGGCCTTGGGCAACTTGATTCTGGCTGATTTTCCCAACACCTTTGAATGGAAAATTTACGAAGATGAAATTGGCCGCAGCCGCGCACTTTGCGTCAAAAAAACCAGCGACTGCCTGTTTCCAATCACCATGCTGTCACGCCGTATGGAAGTGGGCACAAAACCTGATGTGAAAAAAATTCACACCGATGCCATTATGCGCATGGAAAAACATCTGCCGAAATTACCCTATGACGGCGGCATAATGTACAAGTTTCCACGCTGATAAATATCACCCATGCAACGCATTACCTCCCTTCAAGGGCAATTAATTCCCCTTGATGGGCAAGAGAAAATTAAATCAACCAACCTGTCGATTTAATACCATCTCATTCGACTAACTAACGTAACCCATCAATCCTGCCAGCATTAACATTTACTGACAGAAGCTGGCATTGGCATTTGGGTATGATCCATCCCTGCGTTAGTTTATTTATCACGGAAGCCACTATATGTCTGATTACTCAACCCACCCCACACCCTCGCGTATTTCTGCGCAGGAATTTACCCTGCTGGTTGCGCTCCTGATGTCGATTGTGGCTATGTCGATTGATGCACTGCTCCCAGCTCTCGGATTCATTAGCAACGATATCCCACTCTCGCATAGCAATCAGGCGCAATACATTATCAGCGCCTTGTTTCTGGGGATGGCCATAGGCCAATTAGTATGTGGCCCCTTGTCCGATGCAACCGGACGTAAAAAAATTCTCTACGCCGGTATCGCACTGTTTTTTTGCGGCAGTTTGATTTGTTTTTTTGCGCAAGATATTAATACCCTGCTCATCGGGCGCTTTATTCAAGGCCTTGGAGTTGCAGGCC
>NZ_JBRFPI010000475.1:0-3065 GCF_053579595.1 Cellvibrio sp. | reverse complement strand
CAGTGTGTTTCATGTGTTAACCGCTTGGTTTTTATTTAGCCTTGTGTATTGGGAAGCGAGCCACTGGCAAAATGAATTGCAGTGGTACGGCACCAGTGCAGCGGTATTGTGGTTTGCCTGTCTGGTAGTGCCTTTGGTTGCCTTGTTGAACCTCACCAATAAATCCATTTGGCCGTTTGCAAATTACCCGGCGGATTACAAAAACTTAATTCCCGCACCACTGCTGTTTGGTCTATTGCTCTGGTTTATTTATGCCAGCCACTATTCCGGTATTACCGATCAATTCTATTTGCCCATTTTAAATCCGCTCGATTTAGCGCAAGCCGCAGTGCTGATTATTTTTGCCTATGCGATTAAGCGCGGCTTTATCGGTTTACATTCAGCGCCGCCAGAGTTGCGTTATGGCGCAATCGGTTTATTGGGTTTTGTGTGGATTAACATTGTATTGCTGCGTGCAATTCACCAATACGCGGATGTGGAATATGTATCCCATGTGATGTGGGATTCCGTCATCGTACAAATGGCACTGTCGATCCTCTGGGCGATTTGCGCGCTGGTCATCATGAACCTCTCGCGCCGCTGGCAAGAACGCAAACTCTGGATGCTCGGCGCCGGTTTGCTGGGTTTGGTGTTACTAAAACTTTTCACCAAAGACCTAACCGGCACAGGCACACTCGCGCGCATCGTTTCGTTTATGGTTGTCGGCGGTTTGATGCTGTTGATTGGTTATTTATCGCCAATTCCGGCGAAGGCGAAATCAACAGCAGATGAAGAGGTTTGATTGTGGAGTTAGCCATGCAAGTTATTAAAAAGCGTTTCCTATTGTTATCGTGCTTACTGGGTATGACGGCCAACGCCGAAGTCATCCCCGTTTACCAAATAAACGAAGCGCCTGGCACTTATGTGCAAACTACGCTTACGCACGATATTTATCGCTACAGCTCGGATGCGCAATTAAATGATCTGGTAGTGACCGATGCGCAACGCAATAAATTGCCCTACCGCATTACTGCGCCCAGTACCCAAGTGAATGAGCAATCGCAATTGGCCGATGCGCGTTTCTTTCCTGTTGCCGTTGGTGCACCGCCTGAGGCGTTAATCGCGTTAAGCAGTGCATCTATTCGGTTGGATGCGAATGAAATATCGGTCAGCGTAGAAAAAACCACTAACGATAAACTGCAAGACCAAAGTGCACCGGTTGATTTTTATGTGGTGGATGTAAGTGATCTAAAAACCCGCATCGATAAATTAGTGGTGGATTGGCAGGTAACGGAAACTAGCCAATATTTGGAGGTGCAAGTCAGCGGCACTAATGACCTCACCACTTGGTCGAGCATCGCGCAAACCACGTTGGTGCAATTGCAAAAAGAAGGGCAGTTGCTTACGCGTAATAAAATTTCAGTCAATTTGAGCGAGAAACAATACGCTTATTTGCGGTTGAAATTCACGCGCGGCAATGAGAATTTGGAGCTCAGAAAAATCCAGATCGAAAACACCGATAAAGTCGCCAATGCCCCCGTGGTTGATCGCTGGGAAGTAAAAGGCGCACTCGCGGAAGATCAGGATTCAGCAATGCGCGCAGGCAATCACACCGCTAGTATGCCCGTTGCTGCCTGGGAATTTGCGCGCGATGACATTGCCCCCGTTGCCAATATCAGCCTCAACCTCGGCACCATTATGTATGGCGATAACATCAAAGTGTTTTCGCGCAATACCGAAAAACAACCCTGGCAATTACTTCATCAAGGAATTTGGTTTAATACGCAAGTAGGGAGCGAGTGGCAGCAGAGCGATGCAATCAATATCTACAGCAATAGCGATATCTACTGGCGCGTTGAACTCAACGAACTGGTACGCACCACGCTTAATCCCACGCTGGTTTTCCATCGCCAACCACAAACCCTGCAATTCATTGCAAACAATGCAGCGCCATACAAAATCGCGATAGATGATCAAGCAGCACCCAATAGCCAACAAACCAGCGGACAGATTTTTTCGCAGTTGGTAAGTGGTAAAGAATTGCAGTGGGGGCAGGTGGCGTTTACCGAGTTGAATCCGAATATAGATTCGTTTGCTCGTCATGGCATGCAGGTGAGTTGGAAGACGCTGTTGTTTTGGGGGATTTTGATTTTAGCTGTGGCGGTGTTGGTGGGTGTTGCGGTTAGGTTGATGGGGCAGATGCGATAGTTTTATAGTAGTAATAAAAGGAGAAACTGATGAGTATTAATCCAATTAATGTGTTTTATAGCTACAGTCATGCGGATAGCTCGCATAAGAAGAACATGGAAAAATTTAATACCTTACTTCGAAATGAGAAGTTGATTTCAGAGTGGTCTGACAAAGAGATTCTTCCTGGCAAGAATATAAACAATGAAATTGAAAAAGCATTGGCAAGTGCCGACTTAATTATATTTTTAGTCAGTATAGATTTCATTGCGTCCCCAGCTTGTAAAAAAGAGTGGGATTCTGCAAATAAAATTGCCAAAGCACAAAGTAAAAACCTAGTTTCAATAATTGTTAGGGATTGCCCGTGGCTTGACTTTGAAAATATGAGTGAATCGCTAGTGTTGCCATATGATGGAAAACCAATAGCGTTATGGGATAGTGAGGACTCGGCTTGGATGAGCGTTTATAGCAGCATAAGAAGACTCGTATTGGAAATAATTGAAAGAAAGTCAGTTATTAAGAATTAGCTTTTAAGGACTTACGTATGAATAGCGCACCTATTAAAATTTTTTATGGCTTCGCTCAAGCTGACAATCAACACAAATATACAATGGATAAGTATCTCACACTGTTGCGTCAACATAATTTGATTGATGAATGGTGTGAGAGAGAGGTTATAGCAGGACAAGATATCAGCGAGAGAAAAAAGTTGGCACTCTCCGAATCAGATATAATAATATTTTTAATTAGTATTGATTTCTTAAGCTCAAAAGAGTGTAAGGCGGATTGGGACGCAGCCTCTAAATTGGCTCTGGCCGATGGAAAAAGAATAGTTACTATAATAGTTGCGGAGTGCCCTTGGAGAGATTTTGGAGGCATGGACAGATTAGCTCCATTGC
>NZ_JBRFPI010000474.1:0-3069 GCF_053579595.1 Cellvibrio sp. | reverse complement strand
GAATTTCGCGTGCATTATATTGGCGATTATTAATTAGTCAAACGTTGTGATGACTAAGGTGACAATATATAAAAATTTTTATCTTGTTGATTTGATTAGGTCATTCAAGCAGATTTTTATTGCAGAATTGTTTAATAGCTATAGATTGTCCTGTTTAATCGCCTAATTTTTTTTAATATTTCATTATGATCAATATTGCGATGCCGATAAAATTTATAATTTCTTTTTGGTTTTTTATGTCGCTTAAATTTTCCCATTGTGTGATTTGACGGTTTTATTTGTAACGGTCCTTAATTGCTCGCATTTAATTTATCACGATTGCATTTCATGAAAGTCTATAAGTTTGGGCAAGGCCAGGCGGTTGATTACTGCTAAATATGAATTCTCTACATCATATTCGTAATTCTGGCTCGAATGGGTTGGGGGCCACTACTGGTAGGCCGGTCACAAAATTGGCGCTGATAATAAAGTGTAACTTTTTCAGGCTAGTCGATAAGCGTGTCGTTGGTTTCGCCAAAGGCGTTTTTATTTGAAGTGAAGGTCGCACTTTATTGTTGGCAGAGAAAAGCGTTCATGATAATTGATATGGTTTACGATGGATAAGAATTGTATTGTCTGGCAAGGGGATGTTTAAAGCGACATCAGGCTTGTTTGGATTTCAAGAACCCGAATATTATTGTGTGCCTGATAGTGGGCCAATTCCAGAAGGATTTTATAAAATGCTTTTAACAGACCAAGGTGTCGCAAAAGATGATGGCACAGGTAGCTGCGCTATTAAGCCTGCTTGGGGTATTCAAACAATACCAAGAGGTGCAGTTGCGGGTAATTGTGAGCCCTATTGGCAAAACTGGGGGAATAATAGGGCAAGGATGGAGCCTGCTGATTCAGCAACAAAAATCCGTTGTTCACCGATTATTCGGGGAGGTTTTTATTTGCATGATTCTACCAAAGGCTACAGTCATGGATGCATAGAGGTTGAAGGTAGAATTTTTCCCCAGTTAAGGAGCTTCAATAGAAATACGGGTAAAGTGTCGTTGATTATTAAGGTGTCTTATATAAAAGGAAGGAAAACAAATGGCGGCACTAAAGTTTAGTTTTTTAGCATTTTTTCTAATGCCATTAGTTGTTTTAGCTAGCGATGAAAAAATTGATATAAAAAATCAACTGTCCCAATGTTCGGAAATACGTAATCCGAAATTAGTCACAGAGGGCAGTGTTCCTGTTTTGTCATTTGACTTGGTTTTGAAGGATTCGATTGCTGATTGCGGTTGTAAATCTGCTTTGGGGGCGTTTTCTGTTTATGCGCAACGGGATTCTTATCTGTCACATTTAATCAGTGGAAAAGTGGTATTGAATAATAGCGGCAAAAAAAATATCCCCGTTGCTGCCGATAATAGTTTGGTTTCATCAACGCGTTTGGATGTAAGCTTTTCTTGTGCCCAACCAGATTGAAGGTGATACTGCTACAACTATAAAAGCGGTGTCTCTGCGACGAGCGCCGCTTTTATAGTTGTGTTGACGTTATTCAATAATATCGCCAACTACCATGCCTTTTTGTTTTTCAAGTAATCAATCAGCAATCCGGCGATTAGCTTGTCATCATTCACTGATGGATGCCAATGGCAACCTTTGTAATCCAGCCCGGTAAAAATAATCGAATCTATTTTCTTCAATCCATCGGCTTTCAAGCTGGCGATGACCTTGCTGACTTGCGCTGCAATCTCACCTTCTGCTTGATCTGATGCCATCAGGATAAATTGGGCTTTGGGGTTGTTAGTGTGCAGGGTTTTGACGAACTGCGTGTATTTGTTAATGTAATCCTGCTGTAACGCTTCACGCGTTTTCCAGCGTTCACCGTCATTGAGTTTGGTGGAGAAATCGTTGGTGCCCAAACCTATAACGATCACTTGCGGTTGCCAATCGCCAGCATAAATATAACTGTTGTTGTGCAACGTAAATGGATAGAGGCCAATCAGGTTTTTATCGGGCGAGTGACCGTTGTAGTTGCGCACTATACCAAAACCCGAGGATGCATTAATTTGATAATCGGCATTAAAATGTTTTGCAGTCAGTGGGCCGAAGGCGAGTTGTGAGTTGGTGGTATTGAATAACTCTTCATTGGTACATTCGCGGCTGCTGGATATGTTGCCGTAGCCCACAGTATAGGAATCGCCGATAAATTCAATTTGGCGTTTGCGCTTGGGGAGTGTTGCGGGTTTATCGTCGCTGTAGAAACCGAGAAAGCGACCGGTGGATGATTGCGTCTCGCTGATTTTTTCCAATCGCACCTGATGTTTACCGGGGGTTAAGTTGGGTACAACATAGTCCTGTTTGCCGGGTTTGTTGATTGCAATCGGTGTTTGGCTATCAATAATCAGTTGAAAGTTGTTTTGGTCATCATCAAATTTTACGGTGAGTGAATCACCGTTAAAGGCAGTTTCAAAATAGATGGCGGGCCAGGAATATTCATAGGCTTTATTTCCTGCCTCGTCACTGGTCACCACTACGCGGCTGCTGGTATGGGTGGGTAATTGTTGCAGCTCCGCGCTTTTTGCGCTGAGACTAATGCAAGCCAAGCTAATGAATGCGATAGAAAAACGTGTCAGGTTCATGTTTGCTCCAATTTTTTTATTGTGGTTGCTAAAATAAAAAACGCCGCGTAGCGGCGTTTACTTAACATAAAGGGTAAAACTATTTGGTATCGGCGATAATTTTTTGCAAGCCTTTCAACGATGCTTCTACGCTTTGCATTGGTGACATACCTTCTGGATAGACTTCTTGTTCTACCACCAACCAGAGTGTACCGCCGACGGTTTTGTTGGCTTCAATCAATGCCTTCCAGTCAGTGGTGTCTTTACCGAGAATTGGGTCCTCTTTATTGCCTTCATCGGGCGCTGCGGCTTTGTAGTGAGTGGTAATGGTGCGGCCTGGGTAAGCTTTAACAAAATCTACCGGATTTTTGCCCGCGACTTCTGTCCAACCCACATCTTGCTGCAGAATTACATCGTGTGATGTGCCTTTGCCGATAACATCCCACGGTGTTTTACCCATATCGCCGAGCATTTCTGG
>NZ_JBRFPI010000473.1:0-3085 GCF_053579595.1 Cellvibrio sp. | reverse complement strand
TGTCTACGCCAACTACTCAGTTGCAGCGATTGATAACTGCGGTGTCGGCATCAGCGCTGCCAATAAAACCTTTGCGATTTTTGCTGACTACGACAGTGGTGTACAAAACCAAAGTCTGTCCAGTTTGAACTTTAGCGGATGGAACCACGCCACTAATGGCAGCACCACCGAGTGGACCAATTTGAAATTGGCGGGCAGCAATTACAATTTCAACAACAACGCCAAAGTAAACAGCAGCTGTAACAGTGTTGATACGCTTGATATGTTACTTGTGAAAAAAATCAATGATTGGGATCACCAGCACTCCAACGGTTTTGAACGTAGCATCCTTGCATACGGATACAAATTCGGTGACATCGAAAGCTTGACAGTTGATGTAAAAATCAACAACGCCAAAACCAGCATTCCCAGCGTAGCAAGTTTAAAAACCATCTATACAAGCTACTTAGATCCCAAAAAACCTGATGCTGTCGAGAACTTGGAAGACGGCAAGGTCAATATAGGCATTGTTATTTACGACGGTAAAACCGCCTCTACATGGATGGCAAAGAAAATTATCCAGCTGGACCAATCGGCGCTTGGGGATCAATGGATTAGAGTCACTATTCCGATGAGCGGAATGAAGCATTGCCTGGAAGCTAACTACAATTGCGCTGACAGACCCTTCTCAGAACTGAGCAGTAAGACTATTGCAGGCATCCAATTTGTGGGTGAGACTAAAAGCGGTGCAGTACTGCGTGGTGACTTTAGCTCTTGGAACACAAGCATTCCAGAAACCTTCAAAGAAGCAGATTTAAGCTTTAAGAAAATTGAATTTCAATTGAAGTAATTTTCTTGCCTATGAAATTTGTTGATGAAATGAAAGGGGGCGATGAAAAAATCATCGCCCCCTTTTTATCTCGATTAATGCTCACTTCAACCTAAACTGATAAGCCAGCACTGTTTATAGACCAAAGGATTGAGCGCCAAAAAAATCTGCGGACTTATGTTCTCGTTCACCGCCATCATTAATTAAAGATCAATTACTAATTTATCGCTCAATGCACGCGACACACAGCTACACATTTTTCCTTCGGCTTTTTCTGCATCCGTTAATACCGAATCCCTATGTTCCACTTTGCCTGCTAACACCTTGACCACACACTGACCACAATTTCCAACACGGCATTCCGAACCAATTGCCAGCCCTGCATTCTCTATTGCCTCCAGCGCCGATTCGTTGTTGGCTACCGTAATCAGTTGATCCCGACCGCGAAGCTCCAGCTCGAATGATTTATCCGATGCCTGGTGTTCAACCCCAAATCGTTCCGAGTGAATACGTTCACGCGCTACGCCTAAACGCATTCCTGTTGAAATCACCTCATTGATTAGTTTTTGCGGCCCACAAACATAAACATGTGATTCAGGCTGAAGCTTACGCAAAATCGCCTCTATGCTCATACGCTGGCCGCCGCTGTAGTAGCCGTAAAAATTGTTATTCAATTCACGCTGCAAACGATCTCGATACGCCATGTCAGTTGTGCTACGCGCAGCATAGTGCAATTCACACGCGATATTTTTTGCGCGCATGGCTTGCATCACCGGTTTTATCGCCGTAATTCCTACACCTCCGGCAATCAATACCGCGCTGTCATTCGTGAGTTCTGCTACAAAATTATTTCGCGGAAAATCACAATGAAGAACCAACCCCAGTTGGTACTGCTGATGAATATTCACCGAGCCACCGCGACCATTGTCTTCACGCTGTACCGCTATCTCATAGATATCGCGGCGCGCCGGATTGGAACTAATAGAGTAATGACGCCATTCTGTTTTACCCTCCGCCATTAATACCGGAACTTTCAGATGCGATCCCGCAGAGACAGGAGGCAGATCAGCACCATCAGGCGCGCGCAATTCAAAAGCCCGAATACGCGGCGTCAACTGCCGCACGCCTGTAATAACCAAGGGCAATTGCCCCGAACCCAGTGCCGTCAATTTTTCAGGCGAGGCAAGAACATTAGCTGTTTGCTGCTCAGTCACCTGTTTAACAATTTCACGCACCTCGTCTTCTGTGTAGCGGGGCGTTATGTGTTGCGGGCAATTCCATTCAAAAGCTTCAACATGAATTATGACGGCGCGCTCGATACGCGCGCGATAATGCGAATCTTCCAAACGTGCAACCAACTCCATATTTTCTGATTCATGTACAATCTTGGCGCGCCCCCAAATTTTTATGCGGCGACGATTTACATAATCCATGAATATCAAACTGATGCGGTCATCCGAATTAATATTTCCTACACTGATGTACTGGCGATTACCACGATAATCGGCGTAGCCTAGTGTGCGTTCGTCCAATACTTTTACAAATCCAATCGGCCCACCGCGATGCTGCACATAAGGCCAGCCATTTTCGCCCACGGTTGCCTGATAAAAGCTGTCGCGTCCGGCAATAAATTCTGCCTCAGCATCACCCAACGTATTACGTGGATCATCCGCCAATTCAAAACTGCGATTACTTTCCCGGCTGCCATACAAACTCTGCGCTGCTTTCACGCTGCCAGTAAAACTAATGTCCGCAAATGCCCGAGCCATAATATGCCTCCAAAAAAGTAACCGCTGTTTAAATTAATAACTTATAAAACGTAATTACAAAGCGACTTTTGGAAAATCGATTTCAACACGACTTGCCTTGCCCAGTATGGTCGTCAACAACGTCATGCCGACATGCGTAATAATTTCAACGATGTCTGCATCGGTATAACCCACACTATGCGCTTCAATTAAATCGGCAGTGGTAATATCACCCTGGTGTTCAATCAACGCGCGCGCCAGTTTTACTGCAACCGCGGCTTTCGCATCCTGGCTAGTACCCGCACGGTTCGCTTCCATTTCTGCACCGCTCAAGCCCGCCTTGCGACCGATAGCAGTATGGGCAGACACGCAATATTCACACGAATTTTCTTGGGCAACGGCCAGCGCAATACGCTCACGGGTTTGCGGATCCAAACTGCCTTCATTAGCAATGCTGTGCAAACCTAAAAATGCGCGCAGTGCCGATGGCGAATTTGCAAAAACTTTCAAAAAATTCGGCACCATGCCC
>NZ_JBRFPI010000472.1:0-3090 GCF_053579595.1 Cellvibrio sp. | reverse complement strand
GGCGCTGTTATTGCGTTCACGTTTTGTGTTGCCGCACTCGTCTCCGGCTTGCAATTTTACGGCGCATACCGCTTAGCGCTGATCGACGCACAGAAACATTTTATTGACATTGAAAACAGCTATTTACCCAGTTTGGCCGCGGGTATGTGGTCAGTCGATCAAGGGCGTATTGACACGCTACTGGATGGCATTGCACAACTGCCAGACGTGGGTTTTATCGAACTAAAAGACGAACTGGGACAGCGCTGGACGCGCAGGCACACGGACTACCACAAAGACTTATTTAGCCGCAGTTTTCCTATTATTCATCGCGAAGGTGATGAACAATTTCCCATGGGCGAACTCACAGTTGCGCTAATGTCGGCAGGGATAGAAACAAAGTTATTCCATACCGCTAAAAGTATCGCTATCACCACCTGCATCACACTCTTCTCAACTGTTTTTTTTGTGCTTTTTATTGTGCGCTACTGGATCACGCGTCATTTAGAAACCATGGCCGGCTACGCCAAAAAATTGGATTTGAATAATCTGGACAGTGAATTGAAACTCGCCCGCACTGAACGCGACCAGCCAGATGAATTGGGCCTGGTGGTCGATGCAATCAATAAGATGCGCCTAAGCATTAGCAGTGATTTAAACAAGCGCAATCACCTGTATCAGGAGTTAAGTGTCTATCGCAATCAGCTGGAACGATTGGTATCTGATCGCACTATAGATTTGGAATACAAAAGCCAGCAACTGGAAATTAAAACGGCCGAATTACTCGTGCAAAACAATGAGCTGGATGCCTATGCACATACCGTTGCGCACGATTTAAAACAACCGGTTAGTACGCTTATCGCGGCATCAAGCCTATTGGGCAGTGCACAATTATCACCAGAAAAACAGCAGCAACTTGCCAATACTATCCAGCGCTCCGCCAATAAAATGCGCGCGATTATCGACTCACTATTGCTGCTCGCCAATATCCGCAAAAGCGAAAATGTCGCGCTCGCCAGTGTGGATACGCAACACACCGCAATGGAAGCTTGTGCGCGCCTGCAATCGTTTGCCGATCAACAAGGCGCAACAATTCAGCTTGGTGAACATTGGCCAAAGGTACTCGGCCATGAGCAATGGGTTGAAGAAATCTGGATGAATTTTTTATCCAACGCGTTGAAGTATGGCGGAGCGACGCCAAGAGTAGAACTGGGCACTGAAACACTGGCCAACGGCATGATCAAATGCTGGGTAAAAGATTCAGGCCCCGGCTTAAACACCGCACAGCAACACGAAATTTTCGATAAATTTGTCCGTTTCGATACCCAATCTGCCGACGGCCACGGCTTGGGTTTATCCATCGTAAAACGCATTGCGCAACGACTGGATGGTGAAGTGGGCTACGAATCAGCCCCTGGAGGCGGCAGTATTTTTTGGTTTAGTTTGAAGAGTGCGATTTAGGAAGCTACCAAGCTGGATCTAGCGCAGGGGAATTCTAACTAAAGACGAAAATTTGTCTGCAAAAAAACGCTCATGGCATTAATATCGAAAAATCACTGAACCAAACGAGTATCTATGATGAAAGCCGAACCAAAACACAAACTGATACAGCGCCGTACAACTATCCTTAAAGGTATAAACAGAGGTGAAAAGGCTATACTTGAAGGTCGAACCCTAAGCCATGAACAAGCGCGTGTAAAAATGCATAAATGGCTCAAATAATATAGGCAGTTGTTTAATTACCACATAGGGACGCTGAGTCAGATGAGTAATTATATTTTTTCTCCAACCGGCTTTACTGCTTTCATAGATCGCATACTTAATGAAGAGCGTCACTTTTGGTCAGATGAAACCAATCAGTTTTTGAATGCCATGCTGGAATCAAGTAAAACGCGCACCCGAGTAGTACCCTCTGGGACCGAATACTTTAGGGCCAGACTATGCAATAACGATGGAACATTATTACCCAAGGAAGAAATGAAACCAAAAAAGAACCTAAGAAGTGAAGGACGAGTGAATCCATACAATATCAATGTGCTTTATTTAGCAAATAGAAAAGAAACAGCAATAGCTGAGACGCGAGCAGCAAACCGCAAACCCGTGACCGTTGCAAGATTCACTACAACCCGCGACTTAAAACTAGTTGATTGTACCAAAGATAGACCAGGCTTTGGCTGGTGGTCAAATCACATTCAATGCCAAGAAGATGCAGAGGGGTACACATGGGTTGATATTGGTGGAGCTTTTTCAAAACCCACTGAACCAAATAATTCAAGAGACCTTTATATTCCGACGCAAATCATTGCAGAATTTTTTAAACACCACGGGTTCGATGGAATAATTTATCAATCTCAATTTGATGCAAGAATTCAAAAAGCAGGAAAACACGAAGAAATTTGCGAAAATATAGCATTATTTAATATAGATGATGCAGAACCTGTAGATGCAGAAATATGGAAGATACAGCATCAGATTATAGAAGTAGCACCACAACAAGGAACCTCCCTCGCTTACAACACCGTATCCCCGGAAAAAAAATCAAGCGAGACACCACAATAGTGACTCGCTCAATATTGTTATTAAGCCGGCGCGCTGGTGCGAATCAAATGATCAAACGCCCCCAGCGATGCTGTTGCACCCGCGCCCATCGCAATAATAATTTGCTTGTAAGGCACATTGGTGCAATCACCTGCGGCAAACACGCCGGGCAAAGAAGTTTCACCGCGCGCGTTAATTTCAATTTCACCGCGATTGGTGAGCTGCACTGTACCTTTTAAGAAATCGGTATTGGGCAGCAAACCGATCTGCACAAAAATGCCCTCCAGTTCCACGGTTGCGATTTCATCGGTATTGCGGCTTTTGTATTTCAGCGCAGTGACTTTTTCATCGTTGCCGATCACTTCGGTCGTCAGCGCTTCGGTGATCACAGTGACGTTGGGCAAACTAAATAATTTACGTTGCAACACCGCGTCGGCACGCAATTTTGAATCGAATTCAATCAGCGTTACATGGGCGACAATACCAGCCAAATCAATCGCCGCTTCCACACCGGAGTTGCCGCCGCCGATGACCGCAACGCGTTTGCCTTTAAATAGCGGGCCATCGCAGTGC
>NZ_JBRFPI010000471.1:0-3097 GCF_053579595.1 Cellvibrio sp. | reverse complement strand
CCTTTTTTGCGGTTGCCAAACATTCATTAGCAAGTTCATCGTTGAATCCGGATAATGCCCTGCTCGCTGCGGCAAGCGCCGCAGCAAAACCATAATTTAATGAAGAGGATTTACTGGTAAAGGCCCAGCGATCATCGAATTTGCCACTTTTAAAACCATCGGTTTCCAGCTCGCCCATTTTGGGATCGTAAATTAAATTGTCCGTTTTGGTGATGCCATCGCCCAGATGGTGATATTGATCAATATGCGCCTCTACGATTCCGGGAATCGCATGGCCCACAGCGCGATGCTGCGCGATCAACGCAAGTGTTCCGTGTTCGATTTGTTGCAACACGTCGGGCTTGCCATCTGCCGTGTGCAAGTCAACGAATTTGCGCGCATAATCCACGCGCGTAGTGTCACGCTTCAAACCAAAAGTTTCCCACGCGGTTACCAAAGTATTCACCACATCGTATTGCGTCTGCGTACGGATGTCGTAATCGCCTGCGTCATACCAGCCGCCGATATTTAAACCGGGAATATGCTCGCCGGGTTCATAAGGTGTATCAGTTGTCGGCCCCTGCGCATACAAATCAAAATGTTCGATATTCACTGGCGCTTGCAAAGCATCATCAAGATGGGATGCACCATGCCAAATACGATAGGATTCGTTGATCGTCATATGATCCATTTGCACCGGCAAATACATATCCAGCGTTGGATGCCATGCAGCTTGGTAAACCGCTTTATCAATGCGGAAGCTGTGAGTTTCCTGATCGCCATAAGTGATTGCATACAATCCCGGCGTTTGAATTTTGCTGAAATCAAATTGGTGATATTCGTAACGCAAATATTTTCCCCAACTTTTGGGCTTTTCACTCAATACTGTTTTACGCGTGCCATCGGCATTAATTTTTACCAAGCTGGCTTTCTGGATTTTTTTATCGCGCGCATCCAACTCAATTACAGCGACTTTTTTCTGCGCTGGATGATAACCCACCTGCGAATGTGCAATCATGGGTTTGCGAATCCAGTTTTTTACCGTCGCCGCATCGATTTGCCATTCGATCACCGCGCCGGTTTTATTCGCCGGAATTTTGCTGCGCACCACAAACCATCCGTTTTGTGCCTTGCCACGACCATCATAAAGTTCGAGCGGTGTGCTCGCAGAACGAATGCTCACACGACGCTCGTTATCTTCCGGAGCAAATACCAAATGCTGCCCTTGCGCGAGCGCAATGGGATCAGCTTTACCATTAATTTCTTTTAGACCCGTGGGATAAACCGGAAAGCCGCCAGCCGTGTCATCCATCAAAAACGATTTATGGAAGTAAGCTGCAGGCAAAAACTCCAAATTAAAACCGGCTTTGCCTTCAAGGGATTTTGGTAGCGGTTTTGGCAAGTTAACTGTTAAACGCACGCCTGCCGCGTTTCTAGTCACTTTGATGGAGAAATCAAACTGCTCATCCGGATAATGCAGAAATGCTTCGATGGATTGATCTTCGCGATTCACTTTGCGCTCTTTGAACATGGGCGTCATATCCCACTGCTCCGGCGTCGCATTCAAACGCACATCACCGTTAGTAACCGTGCGCTCACCGTGATGAATTAATTCCACACCACTGGTTTTGGAATCGCTAAAAAGCCCGTCATACCAATTGCTAAACACCAGCACATTCAAGCCGGGCTTTTCAAAATAGTCTTTATCGTTAAGGGTGAGGTCGTCTTTTGCCTGAGCAGGCAAGGCGAGAGAAACAAACAAAACGGCGAGTAAACCCCGCCATTGACCGAGTTGATATGCCATGTACATCTCCAGTTTATTATTGGTGCAGACTTATAGTCTAAGTGCACATAACATACTGGTATACGAGATTTACACTTAATAACGGAGGTTTACTTGGGCATTCCAATAAGAATTACTGCTGAACCCACCAACTGTAAATCTACTGAGGTCGGTAAAAATACGCAGGCAAAATACCCGTTGTAATCAACGACTCCAGATTTTTACCTTGCAGGGATGATTTTTCAATCAACCCCGCCAAATAACCACTCACACCGGGCATCACAATAATGAGTTTGAGTTGCTGATCCTGTTCGAGCAATCCAATCTGGTTGGGGAACCAACTATCACTACCGTTTACCCACACTGACAGCAATTCATTATTCTGCCCCGATTGCTGCCGGGGTTTGCCCCATAATTTTGTAAGCGCAGCAACGGAGTTTGCTTTGGGTAAATCAGCCAAATGGCTAACGTATAGTTGCAGCGTTTCCGTTAACCAGCGATCACTCACTGGCTTTATCGATTTTGTTTCCGCATTAAATTCACGCCATTTAGTTTCGGTAAGCGCAATTGTATTTGATGGCTCACCTTCACACACCACTTCACCGTACTGAATAAATTCTTGGCGTCCGATGTTGACGTTATTGCCCGCGATGGGGACGTACATATCAAAATTCAGTAAGTGCTTCTTGTTATACAAAACCTGAAACCCACCGGGGCATAATTGCCCGGCGGTGGTATTCCAGTAAGTTTCGGCGAGTTTTGCGTGTTTGAGATAATACTCGATGCGGTAGTGGTTTTCGTCTGCGGGAACCACCACGTAACCTTGGCCGTTTTTTAGGGGGCGTTGGGTTGGGGTGCAGGCCAATAAAAAAATAATTAGCACCAACAATTCAAAAATCGCAGGCAAACTACATAATTTTTTCATTTTCAAATAACACAAGCAAATTACCATCATCCAGTTTATTTTTAAGATATGCCACGGCGTCTGACTCATTGTGATCGGTAAATTTATTATTGCGATACACAATGCAATTACTCAAAGAAGAAAAACCAAATTCTTGTGCAATCTCTTTAGACACTTCATCCGTAACAACTACGGGGGCAACAATAAAGTCTCGCCGAAAATGATCGTAAAAATCGCCGACAACCTCTTGAAGTTGGGCCTCAAAAAGGACCTTATCTTTATTACTATGTAAAAAAATATTTATTGCCATGAACTCACCTCAGACTAATGACGTCGCCGCTTTTCGTAATAATTATTAGCTTCTGTAAATCAGGAATTGCATAGGATTCAAACTGGCTTTTCAATGCGGAAAATTCAACATCGCTGTCCTG
>NZ_JBRFPI010000470.1:0-3103 GCF_053579595.1 Cellvibrio sp. | reverse complement strand
TGGCAACTGGAGCGAACTGAGCCTGCAAAGCAGCATCTTCCGTTTGAGCCGCCAGCGCTTGAGCCCAGTAGAGCACCAAATAGAAATGGCTGCCACGGTTGTCCAATTCACCCGCTGCACGGCCTGGTGACTTGTTTTCGTCAAGGAACTTGCCGTTGGCTTGGTCCAAGGTTTTGGCGAATACTTTGGCTTTGGCGTTGTGGGTAACATTGCCAAAGTGATCCAGAGATTCAGCCAACGCCAGGAATTCACCCAGTGAATCCCAACGCAGATGCCCCTCTTCAACAAATTGTTGGACGTGCTTGGGAGCAGAGCCGCCCGCACCGGTTTCAAACAAACCGCCACCGTTCATCAGCGGAACAATCGACAGCATTTTGGCTGAAGTACCCAACTCCATAATCGGGAACAAGTCGGTGAGATAATCCCGCAATACGTTACCGGTCACCGAAATAGTGTCTTTACCGGCGCGGATGCGGTCGAGCGAGTATTGAATCGCCTCTTCCGGAGTTTTGATGTAAATCTCAAGGCCTGATGTATCGTGATCTTTCAGGTAGGTATTTACCTTGGTGATCAACTGGGCATCGTGAGCGCGTTTTGGATCCAACCAGAACACTGCTGGAGTCGCTGATGCGCGGGCGCGATTAACCGCCAGCTTTACCCAATCCTGAATTGGTGCATCTTTTACCTGGCAGGCACGGAAAATATCGCCTTGCTCGACAGCTTGTTCAATCAACACTTTGCCAGCTGCGTCCACTACACGTACAACACCATCAGCTGCGATTTGGAAAGTCTTGTCGTGTGAACCGTATTCTTCTGCCGCTTGCGCCATCAAGCCCACGTTAGGCACGCTGCCCATGGTAGTCGGGTTGAATGCGCCGTGTTTTTTGCAATCGTCGATAACGACTTGGTAAATACCGGCGTAACAACGATCAGGGATGCAAGCTTTGGTATCTTGCAACTTGCCTGCGGTATTCCACATTTTACCTGAGTCACGAATCATCGCCGGCATGGATGCATCAACAATCACATCGCTTGGCACATGCAAGTTGGTGATGCCTTTGTCGGAATTCACCATCGCTAATTCAGGACGGGTAGCGTAAAGCGCGGTGATATCACCTTCGATTTCCGCTTGTTTTTCAGCAGGCAAGGATTTGATTTTGGCGTAAAGGTCGCCAAGGCCGTTGTTCAGATCAACCGCCAGCTCACTCAATACAGCGGCGTGTTTTTCCAATACAGGTGCATAAAACACAGAAACAAAGTGACCGAAAATAATCGGGTCAGACACTTTCATCATGGTCGCTTTAAGGTGCACAGACAGCAACACGCCTTTGTTTTTCGCATCTTCAATTTGCTCGGCGATAAACGCACGCAGCGCTTTTTTGTTCAGCACTGAGGCATCGATAATTTCGCCAGCCAGAACTTTTACCGATTCTTTCAATACTTTGGTGGTGCCGTCTTTACCAACAAATTCGATTTTCAAATTGCCCGCATCGGCGATCAACGCTGATTTTTCGCTGCCGTAAAAATCGCCAGCGGACATGTGCGCAACATGCGATTTGGAATCCGCCGCCCAAGCACCCATTTTGTGTGGATTCTTACGCGCGTAATTTTTGACTGACAGAGGTGCACGACGATCCGAGTTACCTTCACGCAAGACCGGGTTTACAGCAGAACCTTTGATTTTGTCGTAGCGCGCCTTTGCGTCTTTTTCGGCATCGTTAGCCGGGTTTTCCGGGTAGTCAGGAAGTTTGAAACCTTGCGACTGTAACTCTTTAATTGCTGCTTTCAATTGGGGAACAGAGGCGCTGATGTTAGGCAGCTTGATGATATTGGCTTCTGGCGTTGTTGCCAGTTTGCCCAGTTCGGCAAGGTGATCACCGATAAATTGTTCTTTGGTCAGGACATCGGGGAAAGCGGCGATAATACGGCCGGAGAGCGAAATATCGCGGGTTTCGATAGCGATGCCGGAAGATTTGGTAAAGGATTGAACAATCGGGAGTAAGGAGTAAGTTGCCAGGGCTGGCGCTTCGTCGGTTTGGGTATAGATAATTTTTGAATCTGTCATTTAAAGATGGCTCCATCAATTCATGCGGCTCGGCCTTGTGAGCTCTACCATTAACGATATGAAAATTTAGAAAAAGAGCCCCGCCACAGGGAACTGCCCCTTGCCAGAGCGCGGGCGATTCTACACCTCTACAGTCCTTTATGCATGGATTATGTTGCTATGGCGACAGGGCAAATCTCAGTTAAAATCCACTTTTGCGGATTTATCTTTTGGTTGTGTGAGTATTATGGCTTCCCTGATTCTGTTCAATAAACCCTTTGGCGTACTCTCACAATTTACCGATGGTGAAGGTCGCCCAACACTCAAGGATTACATCAAGATCCCCCACGTCTACCCCGCCGGTCGATTGGATCACGACTCCGAAGGTTTGTTACTGTTAACCGATGATGGCGATTTGCAGCACCACATCAGCCATCCTGCACACAAACAACCCAAAACCTATTGGGTGCAAGTAGAAGGCGCTCCCAATAGCTATGCTTTGACCAAGTTGCGTCAAGGCGTAGAGCTCAATGATGGCATGACGCAACCCGCCGAAGTGCGCCTAATCCCCACCCCCAAACTCTGGGAGCGAGTGCCGCCCATTCGCGAACGCGCCAATATTCCCACCCAGTGGTTGGAGTTGGTGATTACCGAAGGACGCAATCGCCAGGTGCGCCGCATGACAGCAGCCGTTGGCCACCCCACCCTGCGATTAGTGAGGGTAAAAATTGGCAACTGGACATTAGAGGGAATAGAACAAGGAAAATACAAAATAGAAACTGTGCAACCAATTAAATCGGCAACTAAAACAGGAACAAATAACGCGCGTGCCAGAAACCATAATCCAAGGCACAACCCTGCAGCAAAAACACCGGGAACAAATCCGTCAACACCAATCAAATCCGGCTCAGGTAAAACATCTGCCAATAAAACAAAAGTCGCATCGCAACATAAACGCACCGCGCAAGGAACAAACACGCCAACCCAACCAACAAAACCTGCAACCAAAACCCTGGTGATTCAAAAACCAAAACCCAAGCGTATTATTGACCAGAGTTA
>NZ_JBRFPI010000469.1:0-3124 GCF_053579595.1 Cellvibrio sp. | reverse complement strand
GCTACTAAACCCAAACCCAGCCCTATAATTTTTATCGCGCTGTTGACTTTATTCTTCACCAAATTGCGCAACGCAATAATCAAATAATGCTTAAACATAATCCATCCTTATTATCCGGCCTATCAAGCTGCAGCCAATTGAGTTTGCGCAACAATTTTCCCATCAAACAAATTAATGCGGCGCTGGGCGTAGCTGGCGTGTTCGCTGGAGTGAGTGACTATCACTACTGTGGCGCCTTCTTGGTTTAAGGTCTTGAGCAAGCGCATCACTTCCTGGCCGTGTACAGAATCCAGATTTCCCGTAGGTTCGTCGGCAAGAATTAATTTGGGGTTTGCAACCAATGCGCGCGCGACAGCAACGCGCTGCTGCTGGCCGCCGGAGAGTTGACTGGGCATGTGTTGCGCGCGGTGGGCAATTTCCATCTTTTCGATAACCGCTTGCACACGTGCGCGGCGTTCGGCGGAGGGAATTTTGTGATAGAGCAATGCCAATTCGATATTCTCAAACACACTGAGTTCATCAATCAGATTAAAACTCTGGAAAATAAAACCTATATTGTGTTTGCGCAATTCACTTAATTTCGACTCAGAGTGGCGGGCGACATTATCGCCATTAAAGAAATAATCGCCTTGGTCCGGGTTGTCTAACATCCCCAAAATATTGAGCAGTGTGGATTTCCCACAACCCGATGGCCCCATGATGGCAACAAACTCACCTTGTTTGATCTCCAGGCTGATATTCCCCAGTGCTTTGGTTTCTATCGCTTCAGTGCGAAATATTTTGTCGATATTGTTAAGGCGTATCATGTCCTTCTCCTTGCTGCTTTTATGTTGGGTGATCAGTAAATTTTCAAGTAATCGATATCGTTATAGGTGGTATACGGGCTAACAATGACTTGCTCGTGTATGTTCAAGCCTGCAAGCACTTCGATAAACTGGCTATTGCGACGCCCCAGTTTTATATCGCGCCGATAGGCACGCTTGCCATCGGCCGACACAACAAAAATCCAATGTCCGCCCGTATCCTGAAAAAAAGAATTGTTGGGAATTAATCGCGCGGGTTCATTAGCACCCATTTGCAAGCGTAACTGCAAGGTTTGACCGCGGCTAATATTGGCAGGCTGCGCGCTGGTAAACACCAAATCAACACGGAATTGTCCGTCAATGACCTGCGGGTAAATTTTTTTAATGCGCAAAGGAAATTCTTGCTGATCCACTTTTGCCAGTGCGGTTTGATCAACTCGCGTGCGGTTCATATAAAACTCATCGACTTGAGCCATCAATTTAAAATGATCCGGGTCATCAATTTGGCCAAAACGTTCGCCGGGCATCAATGATTGCCCTGGCTCCAGATTAAATGCCGTCAGTCGGCCCGCAATCGGTGCCTTCACATTTAGGCTTGCTAAATTGGTGCGCGCAAAGGTTAAGTTATTATTGAGCGATGTGACTGAATCGCGCAGTTGTTTCATTTGCGCTGCTTGCAAGGCCTGGTCTACTTCGCGCGCTTCGAGGATTAATTGTTGGCGTTTTTTTAAATAGGCCAGATTATCCTCTGCCTCTTTCAATTCTGCAGCGGAAATTAATTGATGCTTGATGAGCGGGCGCATCCGCTCGAGGCGTTGGCTCTCGGTTGTTATTTGATGATCCAATTCATTCAAGTTGCGTTTATGTTCAAGGTCGCTGCGCGCCAGACTTAATTCCTGAGTCTGCAATAAATTAATTTGCTCACTTACCTGCGCTTCGCGGGTGATGGATTCCAATTGCAGGCGGGTGTTGGAGATATCCACAATCGCCGCCCCCTCTTCAATCGTTGTTCCATCTTCCAAATGGATTTTTTCTACTCGTCCACCTTCAATCGCATCAAGATAAAGCGTGCGAAATGGCATCACCTCGCCTCGCAGTGGAATTACATCTTCAAAAATTCCCTGTTGAACTGACGCGATAACCAAATCCTTTACATCCACGCGCAGTGTGCGCTCACTGCCTGGCGCGGCCACCACCCAGAGCGCGGCAACCGCAGCAAGCAGAAAGAGTGCGCTGATTGCTCTGCGCCATTTCTGCCAAAAATTTATTTGTCTGGGTTTATCCATTGTCATTGGGGTCTTTTTATCAGCTCGTTCTTTTTGTTCGTTTTGTTGCCGCTTGATTAAAAATTATCGCGCTATCAAAGGCTTATCGCTCTGAGAAGCCTTATCCACCGAGCTGCGCTGCTACTTATACCGCAACAGCTATGCCATTTAATAAAAGCCAATAATTTCAATTAGTTATCGTTAATATGTTGGACGCGCCGTGGCTCGAAGTGTTCGATTTCGAACGCTTGTTGTTCACAATCGAACGACATAAACTGCGATTACGCTCTACTAGAAAATGATAATGCCAAGGATATTTTTCATGACCGCAATTGCTGGACATCTATTAGTGCTCGATGACGACGAGGATATTTTGTTGTCGGCGCGTCTGTTGCTCAAACGTCAGATCAAAACCCTGAGTTGTTTAAGTCGCGCAACCGACTTGCCGGAATTTTTAGCGCATCAGCAAGTGGATGTGGTGTTGCTGGATATGAATTTTACCCTCGGCGATAACTCGGGCCGCGATGGTTTTGAATGGCTCTCGTATTTGCAAACTCACTACCCACAGATTGTGGTAGTGGTGATGACGGCTTATGCCGGTGTTGAATTGGCGGTCAATGCGATTAAGGCGGGCGCAACGGATTTTGTGATAAAACCCTGGAGCAATGAAAAATTAATTGCCACTCTACACAGCGCTTTGGCTTTAGCACAGGCGCGCAATAATAATCACCTATTGCAGAGTGAAAATGTTGCGTTGCGCAGTTCGTTAGAGCATTTGTCACAGTTACAAAAACCGGCGTGTTTTATCGGTGAGACAACCAGCATGCGCGAGCTACTGCGCAAACTTAGCCTCTGTGCACCTACCGAAGCCAATGTATTAATATTAGGTGAAAATGGTTCCGGCAAAGAGTTGCTCGCGCGCGAAATTCATGCGCGCTCCAAACGCGCCAATAATATTTTTATGGCGATTGATATGGGCGCGATTCCCGAAAATTTATTTGAAGCGGAAATGTTTGGCTATAAAAAAGGCGCGTTTACCGGCGCCAATGAAAATCG
>NZ_JBRFPI010000468.1:0-3144 GCF_053579595.1 Cellvibrio sp. | reverse complement strand
CTACCACCCTGCGGCGTAATCCAGGTAATATTTTGCTTTGGATCTTTAGTGTCACAGACCTTGCAGTGGATGCAATTAACTGCATTGATTTGCAAACGCGGTGCATTGTCTTTTACGATAATTTCATAGACACCAGCCGGACAATAGCGCTGTTCGGGCGCGGCATAAAGTGCGAGATTAGTAGTAATTGGAATTTCCGCATCCGCCAATTGCAAATGAACTGGTTGATCTTCCTCGTGTTGGATATTGGCTAAATAAATTGATGCCAAACGATCAAAGGTGATTTTCCCATCTGGCGCAGGGTAATTAATAGGCTGTGCATCTTTCGCCTCGACCAATGTTTCGTGATCGGCGTATTTGTGATTTAGCGTCCATGGCACGTTTATGCCGAGTGAATGTAACCACATATCCACACCGCCGTACAAAGTACCCCCGATATTCCCCCAGGCTGATAGCGCCGGTTTGATATTGCGCACCTTGTATAAATCTTTCCACAGCCATGAAGAGCGAATTTTTTCCGGGTAGGCTTTTAGTAACGGCTCGCGGTGATCCTGCGCCAATTCGGCAACAATAGCCTCCGCTGCGAGCATGCCGGATTTCATCGCATTGTGAGAGCCTTTAATTTTCGGAACATTGACAAAACCTGCTGAACAACCAATCAGCGCGCCGCCAGGGAAAATTAATTCTGGTAGCGACTGCACACCCCCTTCATTAATGGTGCGCGCGCCATAAGAAAGTCGTTTGGCATTTTGTAATAGCGGTTTAATGGCCGGATGGGTTTTAAAACGTTGGAATTCCTCAAAGGGATTTAAATAAGGATTTCGGTAATTCAAATGCACCACAAAACCAAGCGCAATTTTATTGTCAGCCAGGTGATACAAAAATCCGCCACCACCGGTGTGATTATCCAGCGGCCAACCCTGTGTATGCAGCACTGCACCTTCAGAGTGATGGCTCGGATCAATACTCCAGATTTCTTTAAACCCTAAGCCGTATTTTTGCGGCTCGGCATTCGCGCGCAAATTAAATTTTTGCTCCAGCGATTTTGCGAGTGATCCCCGTGTACCTTCTGCAATCAAGGTGTAACGCGCATGCAATTCGATACCGGCAGAGAAAGTATTTTTATGGCTGCCATCGCGTGCAACGCCCATGTCGCCGGTGATGATGCCGCTAACACTGCCGTCATCACCGTAAAAAATTTCGCTGCCGTTAAAACCGGGAAATAAATCTACGCCTAGTTGTTCCGCCTGAGTCGCCAGCCAGCGGCAGACTTGTCCAAGGCTTACAATATAATTTCCGTGATTATTCATTAGTGGCGGTAAGAGCGCAGCGGGAATTTTGTAATGGTTATTTTCAGTCAGCCATAGGAATTGGTCCTGTTTCACCTCTGTTGTGATAGGCGCGCCTTTGTTTTTCCAATCGGGAATTAATTCATTTAAGGCGATGGGATCAATCACAGCGCCCGATAAAATCTGTGCACCCACTTCCGAACCTTTTTCCAAAACGCAAACGCTCAACTCGCGCTCTTGTTCAGCAGAGAGTTGTTTCAAACGAATTGCCGCGGCAAGGCCTGCAGGGCCAGCACCGACAATCACTACGTCATATTGCATTTGATCGCGCTGTGTCATAACAAATTTAAACCGTAGGAGTGATAGTGGCGGTAAGTCGTATTTCGTCACTGCGTTTAATATTAGCGGTGAGCGTGCGGCAATAATCGAGGAAAGCAATCATCGCGGGTGTTTGGTAACGGTTTTTATGCCATACAAACATAAACTGGCGACGTAAATCCAACATGGGCGTTTTTATTTCTACCAAACTGCCGCGCTTGAATGCATCGCGCACGGCCAAGCGTGAAATGCAGCCGATACCCAAGCCGGATTCTACCGCGCGTTTAATTGCTTCAGTGTGCTCTAGTTCAAGTCGAATTTTTAATTCCGGTAAGTGATGGCGCAATGCTTGGTCAAAGGTTTCGCGTGTACCCGATCCCTGCTCGCGCAATATCCAGGTTGCTGCTAACAGCTCATCTATTGTTGCCGCAGTTTTAGTGGCGAGCGGATGGGAAGGCGCGCAGAACACCACCAGTTCATCGTCAATCCAGCTTTCTGCTTGCAGCTCCGGATGATGGCAACTGCCTTCAATTAATCCCAAATCCAATTCATAACCTGCAACCTGCTGCAAAATTGCTTGGGTATTTTTTACCTGCAGGGCGATATGGCAATCCAAATGATTTTGCATAAATTCGCTGATGATCAAGATCGCCAAATAATTACCGATGGTGAGCGTCGCCCCGACACTCAAATCGCCCAGTGCCGATTTCCCCTCCAGCAATTGCTGAATTTCACCTGCCTGCGTAAGCAGGCTGCTCGCGACCGGCAGCAGGGTTTTACCCAAGGCGTTGAGCTTTAACAGCTTGCCATTACGGTCAAACAGCTGGCAGTCAAACTGCCGTTCCAGCTCAGCCAGCGCGGTACTGGCAGCGGATTGGGACAGGGCAACCTCTTCAGCAGCGCGGGAAACATTACCCGTGCGCGCGATGGCCACAAAAATTTCCAGCTGGCGCAGTGTATATCTCATATCGATTTACCAGATATATAAAATATGAATTATCAATTTAACAAATATGCTAGCGCGAAATAGAATGGACATCAACCAGCATTTGCTGACTTTGATGGAGACTCGCAGTGAAAGTACTAGTCGCAGTTAAACATGCCATTGATTACAACGTAAAACCCAATATCAACGCCGAAACCGGGCAGGTAGAGCTTGCCCAGGTAAAAAAGGCAATCAACCCGTTTGATGAGATCTCATTAGAGGAAGCCATACGTTTAAAAGAGCGCGGGCAGGTGACTGAGATCATTGCGGTATCAATTGGCGGTGCTGACGCTAAAGACAGCTTGCGCCATGCCTACGCCTTGGGGGCAGATCGTGCACTTCTGATTGAAACCGACGCGGCACTCCAGCCGCTGGCGGTAGCCAAGCTATTAAAGGCGATAGTTGTACGCGAGCAACCGCAACTTATCTTTCTGGGTAAACAAGCGGTTGGTGAAGATTACGGCCAAACCGGGCAAATGCTTGCGGCGTTACTCGGTGTAGGTGTCGGGACTTTTGCTTCGGCAATTCAACTCAATGGCGATCAAGTCGTCG
>NZ_JBRFPI010000467.1:0-3163 GCF_053579595.1 Cellvibrio sp. | reverse complement strand
GTTAACTGAATTTATGACAGGATTTTTCCAATGCAAAAATGTAAACCGGGTTTATTGTCTGTTGCGCTGCTGTCGTTAATGTCGGCAGGTTTAATGACGGGTTGTGAAAAGCCTGCGACTGAAGTGGCAGCCACACCCGCAGCGAGTGTGCAGGCGCCCGCGCCGATTAAAGTAAAATTTGTCGTCGTCACCATGTTTGAAATTGGTGAAGACTCTGGTGATAAAGCCGGTGAATTCCAATTGTGGAAAGAGCGCCAAAAACTCGATACCAAATTCGAGTTTCCCAATTCTTACCACGATATTTACATGAATATGGAAACCGGTGTAATGGGCATTGTGACCGGCATAGGTACTGCGCATTCCACGGCGGCGACTATGGCGTTAGGTATGGACCCGCGTTTTGATTTTTCTGATGCCTATTGGTTGGTGGCAGGTATTGCGGGTATCGACCCGGAAGATGCGTCCATCGGCTCGGCCGCATGGGCAGAATATTTGGTTGACGGCGACCTCGCGCATGAAATTGATGCGCGTGAAATTCCCGCTGATTGGGAGACAGGTTATTTTGCGCGTTATACATCCAAGCCCTACGACCCGAAAAAACCGGCTCCCACCGGTGAAATGTTGCGTGTGAATCCTGATTTGACCGAGTGGGCATTTCAATTAACGAAAGATATTCAACTGCCCGATATTGAAAGCCTTGAAGCTACGCGCAAACTTTATGTAAATCACCCGAATGCGCAACGCAAACCTTTTGTGTTGAAAGGTGACCAGCTCGCGGCCATGACGTTTTGGCACGGCGAAATTATGAATACCTGGGCGAACAAATGGACGGATTACTGGACTGAAGGCAAAGGTGAGTTCGTGACTTCAGCGATGGAAGATACAGGTACTTATTTGTCGCTTACTTATTTGCACAATATCGGCAAAGTGGATAAAAACCGCGTGCTGGTGTTGCGCACTGGCAGCAATTACACCATGCCACCACCGGGTGTGACCGCAGCAGAAAACCTCCTCGCTGAAAATGAAGGCTATGCTGGATTAGATGCTTCGTTAGAATCGGCTTACATTGTCGGTACGGCGGTGATGGATAAAATTCTGGGTAACTGGGAAGTTTATAAAGATAAGGTTCCGGTGCCGGCGGATTTGAAATAGGTTTTGTGCCGCCAACGGAGCTTCGGTGTCACTTCTGAGACACGCCGTAAATACGTCCATGTAGGCTCATCTTCGACATCCATGTCTCAGACGGTCTCAGAAGCAACACCGAAGCTCCTTGGTGAAAGTTAGTCGCGATAATCTTGAAAATAAATTGCTATCGCATTTAAAGGCTTTACACATGTCGCTCGATCAACGCGTCTTCGCATGGCGCGGTCACTATCCTAATCCCCGCGCAGGCTCTGGCAGCCTTGCTGGCTTGCGGCTGGGAGTTAAGGATTTATTCCATATCGCCGGGTTACCCACAGCCGCAGGAAATCCTGACTGGCTGGCCAGTCACGCGATACCTGAACACTCATCGCCTGTAGTAACCCAATTACTCGATGCGGGTGCTGAACTGATCGGCAAAACCCAACCCGATGAGCTCGCCTACAGTCTCAACGGATTGAATATCCATTACGGCGCGCCGATTAATCCGCGCAGCCCCGAGCGTTTGCCCGGTGGTTCATCAAGTGGCTCAGCTGTTGCGGTTGCGGCGGGCGATATCGATATAGGTTTAGGTACCGATACCGGCGGCTCCATCCGTGTGCCCGCCAGTTACAACGGATTGTTTGGCATTCGCACCAGCCACGGCTTAATTAGTAGCGAACAAATGGTGCCGCTCGCGCCCTTGTTCGATACCGTCGGCTGGCTCACGCGCGATGCCAAAACCCTCGCGCAAGTCGGCGAGGTATTGCTGCCTGATAATCTGCCACGCAATTTTGAACACAGCTCATTGCGTATCGCCGTATTGTTGCCATTACAAAACGGTGCGCTTTGGACGCCCTCTCATCAAGCTTGGCTTAAAGAGCAGCCGATGCTGCAAGGCTTTAAACCCCAAGGCTTTAAATCAGTGATGCTGAATAGCGATTGGCTCACTCGCGCCAGCCAATGTTTCCGGACTTTACAAGGTCGATCGATTTGGCAAACCCATGGTGAATGGATCAGCCAAAACCAGCCGACATTTGCACCGGATATCCACGCCCGTTTCCAATGGTGCGCGACGCTCACAGAGGCGGATCAAACTGTGGCGGAAATTGAACGCGCAAGCTTGCAAGCGGATATCGATGGTTGGTTTACCGATGTCGATTTAATCCTGCTGCCGACCACGCCCGGTGCCGCACCTTTGCTGGGTGCCGATGCAAAGTGGATGGATACATATCGCAGCCAGTTAATGGGGCTGACTGCATCTGCGGGGCTAGCGGGATTACCGCAAGTGCATCTGCCGGTGTTAAGTGACCAAGGAGCGCCCTGCGGTGTCTCGCTGCTCGGCAAACGCGGCAGTGATAGATCGCTGCTGCAACTGGCAATCGATTTGTGTGGTACTCACTCATGACTCAACACGCCATCGGTTTTAGTGCGCCTCACGCGCTGGCCTTTAGTGCCCCACATAAACAGGCCGCTGAAATCGGCCTGGATGTGTTGCGTGAAGGCGGCAGTGCGGTCGACGCGATGATCGCCGCCGCCGCCGCTATCACTGTGCTTTATCCGCATATGAACAGCATGGCGGGCGACGGTTTCTGGTTGATCCATAAACCCGGTGAAGCGCCGCGTGCTATAGATGCCTGCGGCTGCGCGGCAGAATTGGCGTGTATCGATTGGTATGGCGACAAAGGCTTGCAGCAAATCCCCAGTCGCGGTGCACTCGCTACTGTCACTATGGGCGGCACACTGGCTGGTTGGCAAAAGGCGCGCGATATAGCCGCAGAATCAGCCGTTCAATTGCCATTAAGCCGTTTGTTAGCGCCCGCGATTGCGCTTGCTAGCCAAGGCATTAGAGTCACTCACAGCCTTGCAGCTGCTAGCCGCAAGGTGCAAGCGGAGTTGGTTGAGCAGGTGGAATACCAGCGCGTATTTATGCCCAATGGACGCCCGCTGATTGAAGGCGAAATGCTCACCAATAACGATTTGGCGACCACGCTGACCTGGTTGGTGAATCACGGATTGGAATCTGCTTACAGCGGCGAATTTG
>NZ_JBRFPI010000466.1:0-3165 GCF_053579595.1 Cellvibrio sp. | reverse complement strand
GGCAAAACTGATCGAGAGCGAAAAACTCGCCTCGCTCGGCCGTTTGGTCTCAGGCCTCGCCCATGAAATTAACACTCCGCTCGGTATTGCTGTCACGTCATCGAGCCATTGCGCCAGTGAATTAAAACGCGTGCAAAAACTTTACAAAGATGAAGCGCTCAATGAAGAAGAATTCGCCCAATTTTTAGCGGGGCTAGAAGATGGGTTGGGGTTAATTAATACCAACCTCAACCGCGCAGCCACCCTGGTGCAAAATTTTAAATTATCTGGCTCTATTCACACCGCCAACGAAGAAGAACAATTTGAACTGCGCAGCTGTATCGACCTCACCTTAAAAAGCCTGCACCCACTGCTGAAAAAAAATCACATCAATTGCGAGCTTTTGCCAGGCGCAGATATAACGCTCAACAGCTACCCCGGCGCCATCGCCCAAATTGTCACCAACCTGATCACCAACTCCATTCACCACGCCTTCCACCATACGGCCGACAAACAAATTCGCATTGAACTTAACCAAACACCTGAACAGATCACAATTCAATACCGCGACAATGGCTGCGGCATCGCCGATGATATTCGCCCAAAAATTTTCGAACCCTTTTTTACCACCGCGCGCCGCACTGGAGGCTCGGGCTTGGGCTTGTCGATTGTTTATAATTTAGTGACGCAGAAATTGGGTGGGGACATTGTGATAGATGCGGACCAGAGCCAAGGGGCGGGGTTTCAAATACAAATACCTGCAGTCACCCGCCAATAATAGCCATGGCACGTATTTGATATCGGCTTGACTCGCATCAAAGTGCCTTCCGGAAAAAAACTTATGCTTGTCCACTCTCTGTTCAGGACCCATCAGCATGAGCCAGGCAACCCCTAATCACGATAAAGCACACTTCCTCTACAACAAGGACGGACATCTGTGCATTCAGTTTTCGGATTTAGTCGTCGGCGAAGGCATTCAATCTAATCAGTTTTTAATTATTGACAATCAACGTGCCGCGCTTATCGATCCAGGCGGCGATTTGACCTATACACCATTGAATATTGAAATCAGTAAGCGGGTGAAAGCTAATCAACTGGATTACATTTTTGCATCACATCAAGACCCGGACATCATCGCCTCACTCCCACGCTGGATGATGCACACCCAATGTCAGGTCGTCACATCCAAACTCTGGTCGCGTTTTCTGCCGCACTTGGCCTCACAATTTGTCACCCAGCAACTGAATCACAATTTGGATGACCGCATTATCGCCATGCCGGATAGCGGCGGCACTATCGCATTTGGTCGCAGCGAAATGATTGTTTTGCCCGCCCATTTTTTACATTCGGTAGGCAACTTCCATTTTTACGATCCAGTAAGCAAAATTTTATTCAGCGGCGACATGGGCGCCTCATTAATTGAAGACCACGCCGAACAACCAGTGGTCGATTTTGAATCACACATCCCCCATATGCTCGGCTTTCATCAACGTTATATGGCCAGCAACAAAGCCTGTCGACTCTGGGCGAATATGGTGCGACAAATAGATGTAGAAATGATGGTACCGCAGCACGGCAGCCCCTTCGTTGGCCGCGCGATGGTCAACAACTTCCTCGATTGGATCAGCAACCTGGCATGCGGTATTGATCTAATGAACCAACAGCATTTTGATGCGGGTAAAGCGGGGTATAAGCAGTAGTCCAGTTTTTGCCAACTACCTGCCACTCTCACCCGTGAACACCAGCATTAATAGCATTTCTAAAGGGGTACCCGCCGCCCCTTAGCCAGACGCACTTGGTCAGCCAACAACGCTGGCATCTACTACCCTATCCGCCTACAATTCCCACCTTTGCCGTTACTTGGTCAACTGCGACCTGAGAGCCATGAGTTCATCGCTGATTCCCGAACGCCCGCTGCTGATTTCCCCGTCCCTCGCCGCCACTATCGGGCTGGAGGAGGCGTGTATGTTGTCGATTTTGGGCGATATGGCGACCTATTTACCGCTTGTAGCGTCCAACGGGCGCGAGTGGCTGGATTTGGATGAAACTTGGGTCAGCCGCGCTATGCCGTTTTGGACGGATTACGATGTACAGCGAATCAGCCGCAACCTCAAGGATAAGGGCATCATTGTGCTGGCGTCCGCACCCTATGTGGAAAGCCGCCGCCTGACGCTGGCGTTTGATGAAGCAGGCCGAGGCAGCAGCGATGCGCTGGTTGCAGCACCGGCGATCAATACCGGTGCTAATTTGATCGCACCCTACTGGCAGCCTGATCAGGAATTGCTGCGGCAGATCGCCCAGCACAATATCCCGGCGGAATTTGTCCGTCAGCAGGTGCCGGAGTTTGTAACTTACTGGCGCGAACGCGGCGAGACCAGTCACTCCTGGGGTGCAAAATTTTTAAAAGATGTGCTGCACAAATGGCGCAGTTACGAAACCCAAATTGCCCGCCAAAAACGTGAAGACAGTGAACGACAAGTGCGCGAGCGCGATACCGAATTTTTAAATCGCGATCTTGAAACGGCGATGCACAGCCAGTGGCGCCCGAGCAAAGATGCGCTCGAAGTATTGGTGAAACACGCGAGCATCAGCCTCGCGTTTGTAGAAGATTCAATTCCGGAATTTGTGGTCTATTGGCAAGAGCGCGGCGATGTCGGCCGCACCTGGAACAGCAAATTTATCCAGCACGTTAAACGCCAGTGGATGCGCTACAGCTCGGCACTGGAGCACGATACCGAACCCAAACGCATTCCCGACGATTGGCAGCCGAGCAAAGATGTTTACGATGTGCTCAAGCTGGCCAATATCGATTTAAAGTTTGCTCAACAGCAAGTTACCGAATTTGTTTTATTCTGGCGCGACAGCAACCAGGTTTATGCAAGCTGGAACACCAAATTTTTGCAGCATGTGAAATTTCACTGGGCCAAACAACACGCATTAACAACCGTCAATTCGCAGCAGGTTAATCATGCAGGACAGCAACTCCCTCATTCATCAGGTCGCACAAGAGATAGCAGCCTCGCAGAACAACTCAACGACCGCAGCTGGGCCAGCTGATCCCACGCGTTCACAGCGCGAGCAAAGCAGCACTCCAACTGATGCACATATAGACGCGATCAACCAGGTGTTTGCCCTGTTCCGTATCAATTACCACAACCAGTATTACAGCGCGTTTAAAGATAACGA
>NZ_JBRFPI010000465.1:0-3183 GCF_053579595.1 Cellvibrio sp. | reverse complement strand
GCCGCTCGAGCCGCACGGCCTGCAGGTCGCTGCGGAACTCACCGGCGCTCTGGTCTTGATACCAACGCAGGTAATGCGCATTAGAACCATTTCCCGCGATATGCATATCCGGGCTGGATAACAAACTATAGGGTATGCTGCCCAGTAGCATCGACAAGGTCACCAGCGATAGGCAAAACAATCCCAGCTGCATCCATTTGAAGGTTCTGGCTGAGCCAATCTGCATCAATGTCCCGCGCCTGGTGAGCAGGATCAGCCAGATGGCGATCAGGGCGAGTACGTAGAGATTGACTGTCGCCACACCCAAGCTCAAGAGCACCCATTGATGGGTTTTCAGTGGTGTCAGTGGGCTGCGTCCGAGCAACGGGGCGAGCAGCAGGATCACCGCCAACATTCCCCAGAGCAATACCGCTGGCCCCATGCTTGGTCCACCTACCAGCAATGGCCAGCGATCACCGGGTAAATCGATATTAATTGTTAGATTGCTGCTATTGCTGCCCAGATCTATTGCCGGGCTGATAGTTTTAATGCGGGTGCCTTTGTCATCTTGCCAGCGAATTTCCAGTTCCTGATCGCCGGGGTGCAACGGGATTTTTACCCGACCATTCACCGCCAGCAGCGGCGCCTCATCCCCATCGATGTTGACACTTTCAAGGTTGGCTCCCTCCGGTAGGTCAAAGTCGTAGTGTCCTGCCTGGTTGGTGCGCAGGGACAAGCTCAAGGTGGCACTGCTGGCGCGATCGCCCAGCGTATATTTCAGCTGGGCTTGGTCAATTGCCATCACGCTGCCTGTTACCGCCTGCGGACGGCTGACAGCAATGCTGATACTTTCTTCCGGCCAAGGCTGCCAGATGGGCAGGTTGCCGGATTGCACTACGGGTATACCGGTGACCTGAGTGTGCCAAATGGGTGAGGTGTCCAGCACCCAAATTTCTACCCAGGCTGGATTTGCCGGTGCCTTGAGCTGCAATGGTGATTCCGCCTTGAGGGTGGAATACCAGAAGGTTGCTTGTTGATGGGTATCCAGTTGCACGGCGATTTTGCCTTTGCTGGTTTCATCACCTGAAATGGCGGTATCGCCGCTGATGGGCGACTCGCCGGGCAATAAGGGAATCTCTAGATTAATCATTCCCAGGGCAGGTGCAACCCGTTCTACACGTGTTTCTACGCGCCATTCCAGCCCTAATTGCAGTTGGCGCGTCACGGTCACAAAGGGAGCGATAGGGTCGGGTTGCAGGTGTTCTGCTTTGGTCAGTGACTCACTGCGCTGGATGCGGTTGAGTTGCAGTGAACTGCTGGCTTGGTTTGCGGTTGGTGCTCCTGTCAGTTGCCAGCCATCTAGTTGGCTGCCGAGGTTATGGAGTGGCAGGGGGAAGCCGAGCAGAAGGCTGTCGCGACCCTTAATTACTGCCTCAAGGTGCAGCAAGTTGCGCCCTTTACGCAGATTGACCAGCAGCTGGCCATTGGCATTTTGTACCAGTGATGCCGGTTTATTGTCGATCAGCACCTGGTTTGGCCACCACTGCTGGCGTTGGGCAGGCAAGGGCAGGGCGATGGTATCAGCGCTGTGAATGATGATGTCCATCTCCAACTGTTCGCCATCGGCTTTCACTTGCAGGGATTCGATGCTGGCGCAATCGGGCAGGCAGGGCGCGGGCTGGGTCAGGCGTGTTTCCAGCTCTTTGAGGAGGGCGTTGGATACCAATACATCAGCATGAGCGTTATCGGTTTGAGTGATACCACAGGCTAGCAATAACATGGCGGGTAACAGGGTCCGATTGCCCATTTTCCAGCTTGGTAGTGTGTGCCCTATCTGCTGTAAAAAGAGCCGTAACAATAGTGCGCCTAGCAATAGCGGAAACAGCAGGCTCAAGGCGCTGCCCAAACGGTTTAAGGCGGGCGGCACTAAGTACAGGTGGGTGATTTCATCCGGTCTTACCGGCCCGCTCCAGCTCAAGTCGATCTTGTGCCAATTCCAGCCGGGAACTCCCGGCCCTGTTTGTACTTGCTGGCCTAAATCGTATTCCTGTGACACTTGCTGTTTGGGGGCGGGGAGTGATGAACGGATGCCAGTGACAACCACTTCCTCAGTCTCATCTGCGCGGGATTTTGCGTGGGGTGTTTCTACGCCCTTGTTATCCGAACTCATCATTATCAAGCTAAAGCCCCAACTGTCCTGGCTATCGTCGTAGTAACTCTCACTGATATTGCGCCCCGAAAACTCCTGCTGCGGATAAAACACCTGCCGCGCCTGCTGCACACTAAACGGCAACAAAAACAATCCGAGCAAAATAAAGCTGGCATAGGCATAGCGCACCAGCTGGGTTTTGAATTTACCGCTGACCATGGGCAGTAGAGCCAGCAGGGCAGCGATATTTAGCCAGATAAACAGCGGTGCGCCGGTGCGATGGAATGTGAGCAGGAGTGTCAGTAGTGCCAATCCACCCCAGAGTGGGGTGGTGATGCGCGCGACCGTAAAGGTGATTATCAGTACCAGGAAAATATCCCACAGGCTCCACCGGGATACCCAGCTGCCAGATTCATAGCTGGCTCCGGTCGCGGAAAGCAGCGACCAACCGGGTGGCAAATGCAATTGTGCATCCACTTCTGCAAAATCCACTGACCAGCCACTAACCGGAATTGCTGTGCTGCGCAGCAGGCGACTGATGCCAGTAAGATCCAGTTCGCGGGAACGAACTTCTACGCCGGTATTAGCGTTGCCGGTAAGGCGGGTGACCAGCTGGGGTATGTCATTGAGGGCGGCGCTCTGCAATTCATAGGGTGGCTGCGTTTCCATGCGCCAACCTTGTTGCAGTTGTCCGCTGATTTCATCGCGCAAGGTAAAACCACTACCATCAAAATCCAGCCAGATTTCTTTATCCAGCACCAGTTGGTTACTGCTATCGCCTGCGCCTCGCTGCAACTCCTGCAATTCCATGGTGGTGTCCGGTGTTACCAGATAGGCGGGCAGTTCACGCCATTCGTCGGGCAATTGTGTCTGGCTTGGATCAATGCTGGGGACACCGGAGATCTGTAGGCTGCGCAGCGCCGGTTGGCTGGCGACAACCCATATTTCTTGTTGTGGCCAGTTTTCGTCCTGCGCTTTGAAGCCCAAGTGGGTCTGCGGCTGGGTAGACTGCATATGCAGTTCGATTTCCCAACTGCCCGGTTTAACTTGCACGC
>NZ_JBRFPI010000464.1:0-3185 GCF_053579595.1 Cellvibrio sp. | reverse complement strand
CAAATTTGTAATGAGAAAGGTTGAAGAAGTACTCCTGGAACATCGAGCTTTGCCAACAGTAATTGGAGAAGTTGTTAATGGTTAATGGCGTTAGAACGGGATGGGAACCTGAAAATTTAACTCCGCTCAGTGAGATTGCCGAGCATATGCGTCTGTTCTTAAATGGGCGTGATGGTGTAAGTATTCTAGGTAATGGAACCCTGCTGTTTATTAACAAGGGCGAGGATGATGTTGCCAATGCTAAGCAAGCATTGGAAGAGGCAAAGTTCCTTACGGATTTCCGTGTTAAGCAGTTAAATGAAGGTGGATATCTGGTTGCTTTGCATAAAGCGGTTGCTGTATTTGTCGGACAGAAAGAATTTGAAACTCGCAAACCGGAAATTATTGCCCGTTTCGATGAGTTAAAGTTTCCATCCGAAGAATTGATAGCTGATCCCTCTACCTCTAATGACGAACTCTTGGTTGGAGTTTATGGGCGTGGAAAGTTGCAGCGTGATGTGTACAGTTTTAGTTTTTATCAGCGAGTTTAATTGTTGATTTAGCTCTGCACTTCGCGGTTGATTCCGCCATTTTTAAAATCAAGTCATTTAAAAAACTGAAAGGTATCGGCATTGCAATAAAAGAGGGTGCAGCAAGCGGCGCCCCTACGAATTAATTCGGTGTTTTTTCGGTGGGATTTGCGCAGTTCGACTCACTCGTCTTATCGCACCCCCCACATCCACCGCAGGCGGCGGATTTTCTGGCTGAGGGGAATAGCCAGCGGCGCACTAAAAAAATCACCGCAGCCAGAACACAAATGCCAACAATCAGTTCTTGCCACATATCGGTTCCTCCTCTTCTCGGTTAACCCACAATGGCGCTGGCGATTTGATAGGTCGCCCAGGCGGCAAAATAAGCCAATGCAAATAAATAAATGGTGAAGAAGGTGGTTGCTTTAACGGAGTTGGTTTCGCGCTTTACCACCGCGATGGTGGAAATACATTGCGGCGCGTACACAAACCAGGCGAGATAAGAGAAGGCTACTGGCAGCGACCAACTCGCAGCGAGTGCCGAGCCGAGGGCGACATCAATGGATTCCTCACCCACCGCATAAACCGTTGCCAATGCACTTACGGCAACTTCACGCGCGCCCATGGCGGGGATCAGCGCGATACACATCTGCCAGTTAAAGCCGAGTGGAGCAAACAGTGGCTGCATAAAGTGGCCGAGTTGTCCGGCAAAACTGTAGTCAATCGCCGGTTGGGTTGCATCGGCTGGAGCGCCGGGGAAGGTCGCTAAAAACCAGAGCACAATCGAGAGTGCGAGAATGATGGTGCCCACGCGGCGAATAAAAATCCACGCGCGTTCACGCAAACCCATCAGCAGGTGATACGCCATTGGCCAGCGGTAGGTAGGCAATTCGAGCAGCAGCGGAAATTCTTCGCGGCCACTGGCGCGGCGGCGCATGATCCATGCAATCAACGCGGCACTGGCGACACCCGCAAAATAGAGCGCAAACAAGGTAAGGCCTTGCAAATTAAAAAAGCCCCATACAGTTTGCTCGGGAATAAACGCGGCGATTATCAAGGCATAGACTGGTAAGCGTGCCGAGCAGGTCATTAGCGGCGCGACCATGATGGTAATGAAACGCTCGCGTGGATCTGCGATAGTGCGCGTTGCCATAATACCGGGAACAGCGCAGGCGAAGCTGGAGAGCAGCGGAATAAATGAGCGGCCCGATAAACCCAAACCGCGCATAGGGCGATCCAGCAAAAACGCGGCGCGGGTGAGGTAGCCGGCGTCTTCCAGCACAAGAATAAAAAAGAAGAGGATGATAATTTGAGACAGGAATACCAGTACGCCGCCAACGCCGGCAATCAGGCCATCGACAATAAAATCTTTGAGGATACCATCGGGTAAAACCGTGCCGACTAATCCACCCAGCCCGCTGAAGCCCGCATCAATTAAATCCACCACGGGCGATGCCCAAGCAAATACCGCCTGGAAGATCACCAACAAGATACTGAGCAGCACGATCAAGCCAAGCAGCGGATGCATTACCAATGCGTCCAGCCGATCTTGCCAGCGCGGCAAATGCGCCGGTTGGATCACGTGTTGGCTGATGATGCTTTCGATTTCGGCGTAAAGCGCTTCTACTGATTCCTGACGGTCGCTCAGCGCGAGCACTTGCTCGCCCTCAGGCGCTGATGGCTGTTGTGCGTAGCCATCCAGCACTTTGCGCAATTCCGCTACGCCCTGGCTGTTAACGGCGACGGTTTCGATAATAGGGATGCCAATAGCCTGTGAGAGTGCAGCGGTATTGATGCTGATACCGCGACGCTTGGCTTCATCCATCTGATTGAGCGCAAGAATCATCGGGCGGTTCAGGCTTTTGAGTTCCATCACCAACCGCAGACCCAAGCGCAGGTTGCAGGCATCGATCACGGCGATCAGTAAGTCGGGGCGGCGTTCACCGGGGAGTTTGCCGAGGATCACATCGCGTGCGACCTGTTCGTCCGGCGAGGTGACAAAGAGGCTGTAGGTGCCGGGTAAATCGAGTAGCTCAGCCGGTTGCTGTAAACCTGTGACCCAGCCGGAGCGGCGCTCAACGGTGACACCGGGGTAATTGGCGACTTTGGCACGGGCGCCAGTCAAGCGGTTGAACAGGGAGGTTTTGCCGCAATTGGGGTTGCCAATCAAGGCGAAGCGAATGGGGGTGGACATGTTGCTACCTGATTAAAGGCTGGGATTGTCGATGGGCTCGACACAAATTTTGGCGGCTTCAGCGCGACGCAAAGCGAATTTTGTACCGTTGACTTGCACCGCGAGCGGATCTGACCCCAGGAGGCCAAAGCCGATGACTTTTAAGGGCGCGCCGGGCAAAAAGCCCAGCTCTTTCAAGCGCAGGCTGACACGCTCATCTTGAGTGCCGAACAGCGGCTGCTCGATCAAACCGGTCACGCGCACTGTCGCGCCTTTGCGGCATTGATCCAGGCGGAGTGAGGTGGGCAGCGCATTGGCAAATACGGCAGTATTCATAAGTAAACACATCTTGAATGTAAATGAGAGTGATTATTAGGAAGGATACTGTATTTACCACCAAGCCGCAATTTGCGCTTGGTGGTTTTGTGTACTTTCTTTGTGCTTGCCTAGCGATTCTCCAGTCGGTTGTAGTCCAGCAGGGCTGCTTCGTCCGGCTCGCTGAG
>NZ_JBRFPI010000463.1:0-3209 GCF_053579595.1 Cellvibrio sp. | reverse complement strand
CTGCGGATGCTCAATAGTTTCAATGTAATTACTAGCCTCGGTCAAACTCTCATGGGTACCGGTATCCAGCCAAGCGTAACCTGTTCCCATAATTTCAACATTCAACTGCTTGCGTTCAAGGTAAGTTTTATTAACGTCTGTTATTTCGAGTTCGCCACGCGAGGATGGCTTAAGACTTTTGGCGATATCTACAACTTGGCTATCGTAAAAATAAAGCCCGGTTACAGCAAAATTGCTTTCGGGTCGATCCGGTTTTTCAACCAGTGATGTCGCGCGCCCATCATTATCGAAAGTTACAACCCCATAGCGCTCAGGATCACGCACCTGATATGCAAAAACAGTTGCACCTTCTGTACGGATCATTGCCGTAGTCAGTTCTTTTTCAAAATTATGTCCATAAAAAATGTTGTCCCCCAAAACCAAAGCGCAATTATCTTTTCCAATAAATTGCTCTCCAATAATAAAGGCTTGCGCAAGCCCATCAGGAGTTGGCTGAACGGCATAATGTAAATTTAAACCCCAATCAGCACCATCGCCAAGCAATAGCTCAAAGCGCGGCAGATCCTGCGGTGTGGAGATAATTAGTATGTCCCTGATTCCCGCTAGCATTAACGTGCTTAACGGATAATAAATCATAGGTTTGTCATACACAGGCAGCAATTGTTTGGAAACAACCTTAGTGACTGGATAGAGGCGCGTACCAGACCCACCAGCAAGAATGATACCTTTACGCTTTTTCATTTTTATTCTCCAAAATTTCTAACACTGCGCATTCAACTCCTTGCTCCCAACCAGTTAAATTGACCGAAAATTCATGGCAGAGTTTTTTGCAGTCAAGCCGCGAATTGGCGGGGCGCTTGGCAGCGACATTGAACTCTGCTGAAGTTACAGGAAAGACGGAGTCAGGACTAAGCAAAAATCGCACGCCCTGCTGGTGAGCGATAGAAAATATAAATTTCGCATAGCGATACCAAGTGGTGCACCCCGCAGCAGCAAGGTGGTAAATGCCGCCTTTGTCTGGCACAAACCGTTGGATGCAATGTGCCGTAACATCAGCTATCAATACTGCACTTGTTGGAGCGCCATATTGATCATCGATAACCTGTAGCTCCGATTTTGTCGCCGCTAACGCCAACATGGTTTTCAAAAAATTGCGCCCATGTGTCGCATACACCCAACTAGTGCGAAAAATTAAATATTGACAACCTGAAGCAATAATCGCGTTCTCACCAGCTAATTTTGAATGCCCATAAATATTTTGGGGTAAGGTTAAATCGCTTTCGCGCCATGCATTTTCGCCTGTTCCGGCAAATACATAGTCAGTTGAGTAATGAACTAATAGAGCATTTATCTCTTTGGCCGCATTTGCAATGCAAGCTGGGGCAAGAGCATTAATGTGCTGAGCCAACTCTGCTTCTGTTTCTGCATTATCAACAGCAGTATATGCAGCGGCATTAACAATTACATCTGGTCGAATGTTTGAAATTGTACGCGCTATCCCAGCCAAATTTGTTAAGTCGCCACAATGATCTTGGGAGTGTCGATCCAGAGTAATGAGCTCACCCAATGGTGCAAGGCTGCGCACTAATTCAACACCAACCTGACCATTTTTACCGAGCAATAAAATTTTCATTCGCTACGATCCGTGTAATTCTTGCTAACCCATTGACGATAAGCGCCGGTCTGAACATTCTGCACCCACACTTGATTTTGCAAATACCATGCAACAGTTTTACGAATACCAGTTTCAAATGTCTCGACAGGACGCCAACCTAATTCACGTTCGATTTTTCCAGCATCTATCGCATAGCGACGATCATGCCCAGGACGATCAGCTACAAATTTAATTTGTGCAGCATAGGACACGGCATCACTACGAGGATGTAATTCATCAAGCAAAGCACAGACAGTTTTCACGATGTCTATATTCGCTTTTTCATTCCAACCACCAACATTATATGTTTCGCCGACACGACCTGCCGCCAATACAGACCTGATTGCAGCACAGTGATCTTTTACATAGAGCCAATCGCGAATCTGCTGCCCATCGCCATAGACAGGCAAATCTTTGCCGGCCAAAGCGTTTACTATCATTAAAGGGATCAACTTTTCAGGAAAGTGATAGGGACCATAATTATTCGAGCAGTTGGTAGTCAGAACGGGTAAGCCATAGGTGTGATGATAGGCGCGGACTAAGTGATCACTAGCGGCTTTACTGGCAGAATAGGGGCTGTTGGGTTCATATTTGTGCTCTTCTGTAAAAGCAGGCGCTGATGATGGCAAGGAGCCATAAACTTCATCAGTTGATACGTGCAAGAACCGAAAACTGTTGCGCTCTGCAACATCCAGTCCACTCCAGTACTGCTTAACAGCATCTAATAACTGAAACGATCCAGTTACATTAGTTTGTATGAATGCCTCTGGACCATGAATCGAGCGATCTACGTGACTTTCTGCTGCAAAATTTATTACTGCGCGAGGCCTGTACCGCTGCAATAAACCGGTGATGAGTGCTTGATCACCAATATCACCCTCGATAAAAATATGGCGTACATCACCCTTTAAACTGCTCAGCGTTTCGAGATTGCCGGCATAGGTTAGCTTATCTAAATTAATAACTGGCTCATCGCAAAGCGACAACCAATCCAAAACAAAGTTTGCACCAATAAATCCAGCACCACCGGTTACTAATATCATCCGCCCACCCAAAAAAATCGGTCATCTGCCCTATTGAGATTGTCCAAACACTAACTACTGCGCCGCAACCCCACACAAGCACAACATTCTAATCTACATTACTGTATTTGCCTAAGCATCCCCTACCCATCTCAAGGTCAGACAGTATAAACTCCCCGCATAGCCTTGAACTGAAACGCCCGATGGACTTAATACCAGCAATGCAAATTACTCCAGATACGCCAACCGCCGATACTCCAATCCAGCGCCAATTAATTGGGCAAATATTGCTCTCTGAAAACGCCATATCAGCTGCGGATCTAGAGAAAGCGCTGGACATTCAACAGGAAATAGGGGGACGACTTGGTGCAATTTTTGTTCGCATGGGCTCGGTATCTGAAGATGTAATTCTGGAAACCCTATCGAGACAATTGAACATAGAAATCATCGGCATCAAGCTCGATCTTCCATCAGCGCAAACTGTCGTTGATTCATGTATTGGATTGAAAGTCAACCCTGACTGGTTATTAGAT
>NZ_JBRFPI010000462.1:0-3224 GCF_053579595.1 Cellvibrio sp. | reverse complement strand
GCAAGGCTTTTACTTTGCGCGGATTATTAGTGAGCAATTTTAATGCTTTGATATTTAGATATTCGAGCATGGGCTTGAGGATAGAGTAATCGCGCATGTCTGCACCAAAACCCAATTGCTCATTGGCCTCTACCGTATCGGCGCCCTGGTCTTGCAAATGATAAGCCTTGATTTTATTCAGCAATCCGATACCGCGCCCTTCCTGGCGCAAATAAAAAATCACCCCGCGCCCAGCGAGAGCCACTTTGTGCATTGCCGCTTGCAACTGCGGCCCGCAGTCACAGCGCAGACTAAACAGCGCATCGCCCGTTAAACACTCGGAGTGGATACGCGCAAGCAGCGGTTCATCGCCACTGATGTCGCCCATAGTAAGAACGACATGCTCTTTAAAATTTTCTTCATCGCAAAAACCGTGCATTACAAAAATGCCCCAAGGGGTTGGCAATTTGGATGATTCTACATAAGTAATGGTCACAAGAACCTCACAGAAAACGCAATCAGCTGCAGCACTAGCAGCGCATAAATTCCGGCGAGCACATCGTCGATCATAATGCCAAAACCACCGTGAACTTTTTTATCCAGCCAGTTAATGGGCCAGGGTTTCAAAATATCAAAAAACCGAAACAACACAAACCCGATGACTATCCACAACCAACCAGCGGGCGCCATAAACATGGTGATCCAAAAACCAACAAACTCATCCCACACAATACCACCGTGGTCATGCACTCCCATCGCTTTGGATGAGCGATCACACCAAAACACGCCCAACGCGAAAGTCACTAATAACCAACTCAGGTAAAGCGGCCAAGAGAGATCTTGCAATAGCAAAAAAAAGGGAATCGCTGCAAGTGTGCCAAAGGTGCCGGGAGCCTTTTTGGCAAGCCCACTGCCAAATCCAAACGCAAAAAAGTGGTTGGGATTTTTAAATAATTGTTTAAAAGTGGGTGTCGTCATTAGAAATGTTGATATCCCGTTGTGGCCACCTTGAATGGTGCGCCTTCGTACTCACAGATGACTTTGCTGCCCGCTATCATTTCACCGATCACTGTGGCTTGTAATTTTCCCTGCGCAATTAACATAGCGATATCGGCCATTTTTTCAGGCGGAACCGTAAAACACAGTTCGTAGTCGTCACCACCACTGAGCGCCCATTGGTAAGCTTGCGCATCATTGTTTAATGATTTTAGCGCAGGTGATAGCGGCAAGTTTTCGACATCAATCACCGCACCCAAATCACTTGCATCGCAAATATGTTGCAAGTCGGCAACCAAACCATCAGAAATATCCAATGCACTGCTGGCGAGCTCACGAATTAATGCAGACTCAGCCAAACGCGGCGTTGGGCGATAAAAACGTTGCTGCAAATAGTCTGCATGCTCATAGGTAAATTGTTGGGTGTTTTGAATTGCGGCCAATGCAGCTGCACCGTCACCCAAAAAATTGGTCACTAAAATAAAATCACCAATATTCGCACCATCACGCCGCAGCGTGTGTTGCGGTTGGGTTGCACCCATCATCTGGATCGTAATCGATAAGGGGCCTGATGTCGTATCCCCCCCAACCAATGCAATGCCGTATGCGCGCGCGCATTTAAATAAGCCACGACTAAAACTGCGCAGCCATTCTTCGTTAGCTTCGGGCAGCGTTAATGCAAGCGTAAACCAGAGCGGATCTGCGCCCATGGCCGCGAGATCGCTTAAATTGGTTCTTAATGCGCGCTCGGCGATTAATTCAGGATCAGCATCAGCAGGAAAATGAACATCAGCAACCAGCGTATCGACCGATACTGCTAGTTGTTTTCCAGCGGGGATTTGCAAAAGTGCGCAGTCATCACCAATCCCCAGCAACACGCCTTCGGCAGGCTGCTCGGCTTGCTCGCGCTGGAAAAATTGTTGGATCAGTTGGAATTCGCTGGGCACTTTTGGGTCATTTTAAAAAGGTTAAGCCATTTAGGAAAAGGGGAGTTTTTTGAAGTGAAGGGCGATTTAGTCATCGCCCGAATAATTAACGACCCTTGCGCTCAGCGTTGACTTCCAATGCGCGTAATACCACGGCCGTTTTATCTAACACACCATTGATAAATTTGTGGCTGTCTTCTGCACCAAATTTTTTCGCCAAGGCAACAGCTTCGTTGATGACTACTTTGTATGGAACATCAATACGGAATTTAAATTCGTAGGTCGCAAGACGCAGCAACGCGCGAGTGATTGCATCCAATTCTGCCAGTGAGCGATCAACCAGAAAGGGTTCGTAAACAGCATCAAGTTCGCTTAAATGTTCAGGCACACCATGGAGGATATCGTGGAAATATTCCACATCCACTTTGCTCATATCGTTATCGGTGCGGAATTCTGCTTCGATTGAGTTGAGCGAATTACCGGTCATATGCCATTGATACAGCGCTTGCATCGCGTAGTGACGAGCCATACGGCGGGTGGCAGCGGTGTGGCCTTTTTGCGCGGTTGCTCCGGCTTGACCTGAGGGAGTAGTCATGAACAATTACCTGATAAAGAACTTGAATGCCCGCGTGCACGGGCATGAAATAAAAATAACAACAATTAAATCGTAACGGGCGTTAGATTTTCCCAAACAGGGAAACCATTTCCAGTGCGGTGGAAGCAGCCTCAACACCTTTGTTACCTGCTTTGGTGCCCGAGCGTTCAATTGCTTGCTCGATTGAATCAACAGTCAGTACACCAAAGGTTACGGGCACACCATATTGCAAGGAAACCTGAGCCAAACCTTTAACGCACTCGCCCGCAACATAATCAAAGTGCGGAGTACCACCGCGAATGACTGCACCTAACGCAATGATCGCGTCGAATTCTTTTTTCGCTGCAATTTTTTGTGCAGTCAATGGAAATTCGAAAGCGCCAGGAGCGTAATAGATGGTGACATTTTCATCTTTGATGCCGTGGCGGCGCAACGTATCCAGTGCACCGTTTTTCAAACTCTCTACAACAAAGCTGTTCCAACGGCTAACGATCAACGCGTACTTACCTGCTGACGCGGAAAAATCACCTTCAACTACTTTGATATTGCTCATGCTATTTTCTCTTAACGATGAAATTGTTAATCGTCCTCAGGGCAAACCTTTTAGTCACCCTCAGGGCAAATATATTCAACTACTTCCAAATCAAAACCCGAGAGCGCTGAGTAGCGCATAGGCGCGGACATTACACGCATTTTGCGCACCCCCAAATCGCGCAGGATTTGCGAGC
>NZ_JBRFPI010000461.1:0-3231 GCF_053579595.1 Cellvibrio sp. | reverse complement strand
AGCAGCAAACAGCCCTATGTCATCCTTGTTGTAGGCGTAAATGGTGTGGGTAAAACCACCACCATCGGCAAGCTCGCCAAGCGCCTGCAAAATGAAGGGAAAAAAGTGATGCTGGCGGCAGGGGATACTTTCCGCGCTGCTGCGGTCGAACAGTTGCAAGTCTGGGGCGAGCGCAACAATGTCCCGGTGATCGCCCAGCATACCGGTGCAGATTCGGCCTCGGTTATCTATGACGCATTAAATGCGGCAAAAGCGCGTGGAATTGATGTGGTCATCGCCGATACTGCCGGACGACTGCACAATAAAAACCATTTGATGGATGAGCTGTCCAAGGTCAAGCGTGTGATGGCCAAGGTCGATGGCTCCGCGCCGCATGAAGTGTTGTTGGTGTTGGATGCGGGCACGGGTCAGAATGCCGTCAATCAGGCCGAGCAGTTCCGCGATGCCGCCGGTGTGACCGGCTTGGTATTGACTAAGCTTGATGGCACCGCCAAAGGCGGGGTGATCTTCGCCCTCAGCAAAAAATTTGCGCTGCCGGTGCGGTTTATCGGTGTTGGTGAGTCCATTGACGACCTTCAGCCTTTTGCGGCTGAGCCATTTATCAAGGCGCTTTTTGAGCAAAACTGACGTTACCCCCATCCGAAATGTCTCGATTTATTAAGTGTTAATTAACAGCCAACAGGGTTTGTTGTGATTCGATTTGAAACTGTAAGCAAGCGTTATGACACCGGCTACGAAGCGCTGGCGCGCGTGGATTTTGAGGTAGAAGCGGGCGAAATGCTGTTCCTTACCGGCCACTCAGGTGCTGGTAAAAGTACGCTGATGAAACTCATTCTACTCATGGAGCAACCGTCCAACGGTCATGTATTTGTCGATGGCCATCATTTGGCGCGTATGCCAAAAAGCCAGCTGCCGTATTTTCGCCGCAATATCGGCGTGGTGTTCCAGAATCACCAACTGCTATTTGACCGCACTGTCTACGACAACGTCGCCCTGCCATTGCAGGTGGCCGGCTATCCTCATCAGGAAATCGGCAAACGCGTGCGCGCGGCACTTGATAAGGTGGATCTGCTCGATAAAGAGCGCAGCAATCCTATGACCTTATCGGGCGGAGAGCAGCAGCGTGTCGGTATCGCGCGCGCTGTGGTTAACAAGCCCACCTTGTTATTGGCAGATGAACCGACCGGTAACTTGGATCCGGAATTATCCAACGAAATCATGACCTTATTCCGCCAGTTCAACGAAGTTGGCACGACAGTAATGATCGCCACCCACGATGTGGAATTGCTCAAGCGCATGAATAAACGGGTATTGGGCTTGGTGCAAGGCAAACTGGTCCACGATGGGGTGCTCTGGTGAAATCGAATCGTCCTTCCAAACCCGAGCGCCGCCCCAATCGTATGGGTGCCAGTGCTACGCCGCGCAACGAGCGCCCGCGCCGCGAAGCGCCTCCACGAGTAGAGAATGTCCGCCCGCAAGGTGCGGTGTCGAGCCAGATGTCCTGGCGCGACAAGTTTGATGCCTGGAGTGCACATCACAGCAACTCGGCAATTGAAAGCCTGTTGCGCATGCTGGGCACGCCGCTGCAAAGCCTGATGACCTGGCTGGTGATCGCCATCGCTATCGCCCTGCCGGCCGCGCTCTTTGTGGTGTTTAGCAATGTGCAGCAAATTGGTCAGAGCTGGCAGGATTCCAGCCAGATCTCGGTGTTCCTGAAAAAAGATGCCAGCGCCAGCCAGGCGCAGGATCTGCGCAGCCGCTGGGCCAAGCGACCGGATGTTGCCCAGGCTACCTACGTATCACCTGAGCAGGCGCTGGAAGAGTTCAAATTGGGTTCGGGTTTGGGCGAGCTGGCTAATCATCTCGATGAAAACCCATTGCCAGCGGTGATTTTGGTCAAACCCAAAATTGGCGGCAATGCGCCCGATGTGCTTACTTCCTTGCAGCAGGCGCTGGTGGCGGACCCACTGGTGGCCGATGTGCGCCTGGATATGCTCTGGGTCAAGCGCCTGCATCAGTTTATTACCGTCGCCGAGCGCTTTGTGGTCGCATTGGCGGGATTGCTCGCGTTGGGGGTATTACTGGTGATTGGCAATACCATCCGCATGGCGATTGAAAATCGTCGCGATGAAATTGTCGTCGTTAAACTGGTCGGCGCGACCGATGCCCATGTCCGTCGCCCCTTTCTCTACACTGGCCTTTGGTTTGGCGTGGGTGGTGGAATACTGGCGGCAATTTTGCTGGCGCTGGGATTTTGGTGGTTATCGGCGCCAGTTACCCAGCTCGCTGATCTGTATCAAAGTAGTTTTCGTTTACAGGGGCTAGGCTTTATTGAGAGCCTGCAATTAATCCTGATCGCCGGTTTTACCGGATTAGTAGGAGCCTGGATCGCAGTGGCGCGGCATTTGTACCAAATCCAGCCGCGTTAATAGATGTTTTCTATCGTGCCAATTGAGAGTGCAACATCCGCGTAAAGTGAACTTTTTGGGTGCTGGCGGAACCAATAGGCGGGTGATACACTCGGGCAATATTGAATTTGGAGGTAAACATGAGCACAAGCACAAGTCTGCAACCCGTCGGCATTCTCGCCCCCGGTGCAAACCTGAATGCCTATGTTCAGGCGGTCAGCAGCTTCTCTATCCTCACTGTTGAGCAAGAGCAGGAGCTGGCACGCGATCTGGTCACTAATGGCAATCTCGACGCCGCACGTAAATTGGTTATGGCGCATCTGCGTTTTGTGGTGCATATCGCCCGCTCTTACAACGGCTACGGTCTGCCGCTGGGTGATCTGGTGCAGGAAGGCAATGTCGGCCTGATGAAAGCGGTTAAACGTTTCGATCCCGATAAGGGCGTGCGTTTGGTATCGTTCGCCGTGCACTGGATCAAAGCCGAAATTCACGAATTTATCCTGAAAAACTGGCGCATCGTTAAAATCGCCACCACCAAAGCCCAACGCAAATTGTTCTTTAATCTGCCTGCCCCTAAAAAGCGCTTGGCTTGGTTGAGCAATGATGAAGCTCATGCGGTTGCAGCAGATCTGGGTGTTGACGTTAAACAAGTGCGCGAAATGGAAGGCCGTTTGGCCTCTTATGATGCTGGTTTTGATGCAGGCGAAGACGACGAAGACGATGGTTATGTAGCTCCGGCTCACTACCTCGAAGACAACCGCTACGACCCTGCTGTGCGTTTGGAAGAATCCAATTGGGAAGAGTCCAACGTCAATAGCTTGGA